>JAYVVW010000046.1:0-5618 GCA_043786595.1 Sphingomonadales bacterium
CCACCCGCTACGACAAGACTATCCTGTCATTCGAAAGCTTCCTCAACCTCGCCGCTGCAAGACTATGGTTGAAATCCTTTGTCAACACGGCCTAGTCTACGCAAGAATGCGCAGCTTTGCTGCACTTACTTCGGATCTGGACTCCTGCCTTCGCAGGAGCACTTGAGTGGTGATCATCGTACCTTGTTATCAATCGTTTCCGCAGCACGGGATGCCGTCATGCGGGCCTGCGTTGACTGCGGGAAACAGCAAATCATTTCGACCGCCATCATCGTCGCCCTGCATTGCGGGCGCATTGACCAGCGTCAGAAACCGTTCCCACGGAAATGCGACGCCGGGATCCAGTCGCCGCGTCGGATCAACCGCTGCATGTGAAAAAATCCATTTGAAATTGGGATATTTCGCCCAGCAATAGCGGACGAGGTCAGCCGTCGTCTGCACTTGCCAATCCGAATAAGTGTCACCGGCAAGCTGGGTATTGACCACTTCGATGCCAAGCGTCCAGTGATTGATCGTCGCGCGGCCGCCATTGACGCGAGGATCGCTTTTTTCGTTGCGGACATGCCAGGCCGCAAGCGATTCGTAGACTGCGGCAATAATGAATTTGCCGTGGTCGGCTTCGCGTTCGGCGGGGATCAGCCAATGCGCCGAGGCAGCGACCGCCGGATTTTTCCACCAGCTGAGTGCGCCGCCTGCCGTACCACCGGCGGTGGCGTGGATCGTGATACCTTCGATGCCGTTGACAGGGTGAAACCGCCGTGCGGTCGCGCGATTTTGGTTATACCAACCGATATCCGCAACAATTTTCTCAGGCACTCTGACAAGCGGCGGGCGCTTTGTAGGATCGAGTTTGTGGATATAGTCTTTTGGCTGCGTCATCATGGTGCCTTCCGGTTTAGGATTTCTACGCAACGCAAACACCGACTTCGCTCAAGATTTCAGGAGCAGACGAACACGCTGAGATACAATTTGGTGTCGAGCCCCGATTCACGTTTGATGAAAGGCCCGACGCCACTCGATGCGTTTAGAAAAGATCTGAGTTGCTCGGCAATCGTGCCCTCATAGGAGTCATAGCGAACTTCAAATCCTGAGGACGGATAAGAACCGCTCAATTGCTTGTCGATCGCGAGAGGGCGAAGCCGGACGCGCCCGACCAGAAATCCGTTTGCAATTTTGGCGCTTGCCTTCGCCTGACTGGTCAACAGTGCCGACACAATTTCGGCGCTTTTCAAGCGTGCCGGATTGTCTGGACCGACACACCAGAATACATCAATGTCATATCCGCGCGGATCACCCACAGCCAGAGTCAGCGTTGACTGTGGTGATGCGGTTTCTGCCGCCCGCGACGATTGTATAATTGCTGCCGAGTTTTGGACGCGACTGAGTGTTTCGCGCTGAACGACGTTTGAAACCGATTCGGGTTGCCCCGGCGTTACGACTTGAGCAACGCGCTCACGCAAATTGCGCTTGTCCTCATCTTGTTCGCGCTTTTGGTCGAGCACGCACTCGACGCTCGCTGGCGTGCCGATACCGTCCGTTGCGAGTGCGGTGCGCAACCCGGTTTTCAGCTTTTCAAGTTGGTCGTTTGCTTCTTCTTGGCGGGTTCCCCGATCAAATATCCAGAAATATCCCAGCTTATGCTCGCTGAAATCGGGCACAATACGGTTCGAAAACTGGCAAATCGAAAGCAACCGCTTTTCGCGAAGCGCGTCTGCATCGTCCTTTGCTGCCAACGCGGAAAAATATTGGTCATACAAAGATTGCCACTGTTTTTCCTGTGTCGCCACAGTTGCGGTAAACGCGTCGTTGCGTTTGATATTATCCGCCGAGCAGGCGAACATCGTCGACGCAAGGCCAACGACGGCTGTTACTACCGCGCCAAAGTTTTTAAGGCGGTCAAAGACAAAGTTGAGCGGATCACGCGCGGACTGCGATGCGCTGCTGTCGGTCGGCGGATTTGATCCCATCTTTCATCCCCATCTCACAACGGGTTTAACACCGCGCGCAACGATCGTCCGTGACGCCTGTCACGACCTTGTGTCACGCGTGCATGGTTTTTACACCACGCCGTAAGCCAGCATGGCATCCGCAACTTTTTTGAAGCCGGCGATGTTCGCGCCTTTCACATAGTCGCAGTGGCCATCCTTGTCGGTGCCATATTCGGTGCAACGCGCGTGGATATCAGACATGATGCCGAGCAACAGCTTTTGAAGCTCTTCCTCTTTCCACGAAATACGCGCCGAGTTCTGGCTCATCTCAAGCCCCGACACCGCCACGCCGCCCGCATTTGCGGCCTTACCCGGCGCAAACAGGATTTTGGCCTTTTTGAACACGTGCACACCGGCAAGATCGGTTGGCATGTTGGCACCTTCCGAAACGGCGATACAGCCGTTTTTGATGAGCATTTCTGCGTCGGCGCCGAGCAATTCATTCTGCGTCGCGCACGGCATTGCGACATCGCATGGCACCGCCCACGGTGTCGCACCGGGATGGAACGTCGCCCCGGTAAAATGATCCGCATATTCAGAAATGCGGCCACGGCGCTTGGTTTTGAGTTCTTTGACCCAGTTGATCTTTTCAAGTGTCAAACCTTCGGGATCGTGGATGAAGCCCGCGCTATCGGACAGCGTCAACACCTTCCCGCCAAGCTGCGTCACTTTTTCAGCAGCGTGTGTCGCGACGTTGCCCGAACCAGAAATCACCGCAACCTTGCCATCAAGCGATTGCTTCTTTGTCTTGAGCATATTTTCGAGGAAGTAGGTCGCGCCGTATCCCGTCGCTTCGTTGCGGATCAGCGAGCCACCATATTCAAGTCCCTTGCCTGTCAATACGCCCGTAAACTCGTTGGTGATCCGTTTATACTGACCGAACATATAGCCGATTTCGCGCGCGCCGACGCCTATATCGCCCGCTGGCACGTCAACGTCAGCGCCAATATGGCGGTAAAGTTCGGTCATCAGCGACTGGCAGAAACGCATGACTTCGCCGTCGCTCTTGCCTTTGGGATTGAAATTTGATCCACCCTTGCCGCCGCCCATCGGCAACCCTGTCAGCGCGTTTTTGAACGTCTGTTCAAACGCAAGGAATTTCAATACGCTTTCGGTGACGCTCGGGTGAAAACGGATGCCGCCTTTGTACGGCCCGATCGCGTTATTATTCTGGACTCGCCAGCCGCGCTGAACGCGGATATGGCCAGCGTCATCCTGCCAACAGACGCGGAATGATATCACGCGGTCAGGCTCGGCAATACGCCGCAAAATCTGCGCCTTGTGATAGGCTTCCTTGTCCTCAATGAAGTCGTAAATATCTTCGGCGACTTCCTGAACCGCCTGAACGAACTCGGACTGACCCGGATTGCGTTTTTTGACGCCTTCGACGAAGGTATTAAGATCGACATGATCGGAAACGGCCATTTTCTTCCCCCAATGTTGCAAGTCGTGACGCCATTGCTCCGGCGGTCGTATTTGAATGCGCAGAGACTAGCAGCTTCTATCGGCTTGGAAAGGCCGTAGATCACAGCATCAAAAAGCCGGTCAATTTTGCGCTACCAGCGTTTTGATGCTGAAATGGGTCACGAGCCGTTGCACGCCGGGCAGTGCGGCCAGAATCTCGCGGTGGACGCGTTCATAACTATCCGCCTCAGCAATCTCGACCTTGAGCAGGTAATCCGAATCGCCGCTCATCAGATGCGCTTCGACGACGACCGGGCAACGACCAAGCGACGCTTCAAACGCCTCAAGCGTATCGCGGCGCTGGTCAGCGAGCGTAACCGACACAAACACAATCGATGGATTGCCCCGTGCAGCACGCGACAATCGCGCGCGATAGCCCAGAATCGCTCCAGATTGTTCGAGCAGTCGCACGCGGCGATGCGCAGCCGAAGGTGATAGCCCGATGCGCGCACCGAGCGCCTCGCTCGTGTCCGAAGATTCATGCGCGAGAATGGCAAGAATTTTGTGATCCATCCGATCCATAGTAAAATCTCTTATAAATACACCGCAAAGTAACAGAAATGGTCGAGAGAGCCAAGTTTTGCCATCAAAGTTTCGAACAAATTTCATGCGAACTGCGTTATCCTGTCATCACGCTTTTTGAGAAGGATTTGATCATGCGCATCGCTGTTCCCAAAGAAATCAAAAATCACGAATACCGCGTTGGCCTGACACCAGCATCGGTTGCCGAACTGACGGTGGCGGGGCACGAAGTGTTCATTCAGACGCAGGCCGGGATGGGCATCGATTTCAGCGATAAGGATTATCAGGCGGTCGGCGCACAGATTGTCGCGACCGCAGCAGATGCGTTTTCGCGCGCCGACATGATCGTCAAAGTCAAAGAGCCTCAGCCCGGCGAAATTGCCATGCTTGAGGCGCGCCACACACTGTTCACCTATCTCCATCTTGCCGCTGACAAGCCGCAGGCGCAAGGACTGATGAAGTCAGGCGCGACGTGCATTGCTTATGAAACAGTGACGGCCACGAACGGCACGCTCCCCCTCCTCAAGCCAATGTCTGAAGTCGCGGGGCGTATGTCGGTGCAAGTTGGTGCGCATTATCTTGAAAAAGAACAAGGTGGACGTGGCGTTTTGCTTGGCGGCGTGCCCGGCGTCGCGCCTGCGCGCGTGGCGATCCTTGGCGGCGGCGTCGCGGGCGTCAACGCTGCGCAAATGGCGGTCGGAATGCGTGCTGACGTTACAATCTATGACATCAACAATGATCGCCTTGCCGAACTCGACATGTTTTTCTCAAGCCAGATCAAAACGGCCTACGCGTCGCGTGCGGCGGTTGCCGCTGCGGTTGCCAAGGCGCATCTCGTAATCGGCGCGGTGCTTGTGCCCGGTGCCGCAGCACCCAAGCTTGTCACGCGTGAGATGCTCAAGACGATGAAGCGTGGATCGGTGCTCGTTGATATCGCAATCGATCAAGGCGGCTGTTTCGAAACAAGCCATGCAACGACGCATGACGATCCGGTATTCGTCGAAGAAGGCGTGATCCATTACTGTGTTGCGAACATGCCCGGCGCAGTCGCGCGCACCTCAGCCTTTGCCCTCAACAATGCGACGCTGCCATTCGTTCTCAAATTAGCCAACCAAGGCACCGAGCCCGCGATGGCGGCCGATCCGCATCTGGCAAATGGGCTCAACGTTCGCGCGGGCAAAATCGAGCATCAGGCAGTCGCAGAGGCTCTCAACCTATAAAGTGGGATGACTCTACGTTGAGTCGTCGCCCGTGCTCGCTTGCAGGCGCTCAGGATAACTGCGGCGGGGATCCATCTCGTGGTTGGCACGGCGGGTTGAATTGAAAATCTGCACTTGCGGGGAGATCGGCCCCCGTTTTCACGGGGGTGACGACAAAGGGTTAGGCGACACCCCACACCCGTTATTCCCGCGGAGGCGGGAATCCATAAACGTTGACGTTGGGAGTATATCAATTCCCGCCTCAGTTTATCCTGAGCGCCTGCAAGGCAGTCGAAGGGCGGGAATGACGTCGCGGGGTTGGGAATCACGGCGAAGGCGCGAGGCCGACGTCGAAGGCGCACGCACCACGCAATCACCCCAAAATTCTCCCACACCCCATACGCGCAACTGTGCGCGGGAAACCAAAGAAGGGCGGTCGGCGCGG
>JAYVVW010000047.1:0-41322 GCA_043786595.1 Sphingomonadales bacterium
CGATGTCGTCAAGCGGACGGGCACGATCGTGGACGTTCCCGTCGGCAAGGAATTGCTTGGCCGCGTTGTTGACGGCCTTGGCAATCCAATCGACGGCAAGGGCCCGCTCAAGACCACGCAGCGCAGCCGCGTTGAAGTCAAAGCGCCGGGCATCATCCCGCGTACATCGGTCAACGAGCCTGTGCAAACCGGTCTCAAGGCGCTCGATGCGCTTGTGCCCGTTGGCCGCGGTCAGCGCGAATTGATCATTGGCGATCGTCAGACTGGCAAAACCGCCGTCGCGATCGACACCTTCATCAACCAGAAGGCCGCAAACAAGGGCACCGACGAAAAGCAGAAGCTCTATTGCATCTATGTTGCTGTCGGCCAGAAGCGTTCGACCGTGGCGCAGATCGTCCGCGCGCTCGAAGAAAATGGCGCGATGGAATATAGTATCGTGGTCGCGGCAACGGCTTCGGAACCAGCGCCGCTGCAATATCTTGCACCTTACACAGGTGTCGCAATGGGCGAATATTTCCGTGATAACGGGATGCACGCCGTGATCGTATATGACGATCTTTCGAAGCAGGCGGTGGCGTACCGCCAGATGTCCTTGCTGCTGCGTCGTCCTCCGGGCCGCGAAGCGTATCCCGGCGACGTCTTCTATCTCCACAGTCGCTTGCTCGAACGTGCCGCCAAAATGTCTGACGCAAATGGCGGCGGATCGCTGACGGCACTTCCGATCATCGAAACTCAGGCGGGCGACGTTTCGGCGTATATCCCGACCAACGTGATTTCGATTACTGACGGCCAGATTTTCCTTGAAACCGATCTGTTCTATCAGGGCATCCGTCCTGCGATCAACGTCGGTCTTTCGGTGAGCCGCGTGGGATCTGCTGCACAGACCAAGGCGATGAAAAAGGTTTCGGGTTCGATCAAACTCGAACTCGCGCAGTACCGTGAAATGGCGGCGTTCGCGCAGTTCGGTTCGGATCTGGACGCGTCAACGCAAAGACTGCTCAATCGCGGCGCACGTCTGACCGAGCTTCTCAAGCAAAAGCAATATGCGCCAATGCCGTTTGAAGAGCAGACCGCGTCGATCTTTGCGGGTACCAACGGCTATCTCGATGGCATCCCCGTTTCGGACGTGACGCGTTACGAAGAAGCCATGCTCGCCGATATGCGTACGAACAATGCGGACGTGCTCAAGACCATTCGTGACACCAAGGATTTGGGTGACGATGCCAAGAAGGCGCTGGTTGCGGCGCTTGATAAGTTCACGAAGACGTTTGCTTAAAGGAATTCGTCATTCCCGCAAAAGCGGGAATCCATAACCACCAATGATTGAAGTTTATGGATTCCCGCCTTCGCGGGAATGACGATAAGGGAAAACTAGATGGCTTCACTAAAAGCTCTCAAGGTCCGCATCGGCTCGGTGAAGTCGACGCAGAAGATCACCAAGGCGATGAAGATGGTCGCCGCTGCGAAACTGCGCCGCGCGCAGGAAGCGGCCGAAGCCGGTCGCCCCTATGCCGAGCGTATGGAAGCGGTGATGTCGAGCATCGCGAGCAAAGTGACGATCAGTCCGCAATCGCCGAAGCTCATCGCAGGCACGGGCAGCGATCAGGTTCATCTGTTCGTCGTTGCAACCTCTGACAAGGGCCTCGCTGGCGCGTTCAACACTAACATCGTCCGCCTCGCGCGCAAATCCGCTTTGGAGGTGACGGCGGCGGGCAAGACGGTGAAATTCTACATCATCGGGCGCAAGGGGCGTGACCAGCTCAACCGCTTATTCCGCAAAGATGTGATTCATTCGATTGAGCCGGGTGATCTCGGGAAGCTCAAATTCTCGGATGCGCAGGATGTCGCGACTGACCTGATCGCGCGCTATGAAGCGGGCGAATATGATGTCGCGCATCTTTTTTACAGCAGGTTTGTGAGCGTATTGACGCAGGAACCAACGCAGGCGCAGATCATTCCGGTGCCGGCGCCTTCTGGCGGCGCGGCTCCAGCAGGCGCGATGTCCGCAGCGGTCGAATACGAGCCCGACGAAGATGAAATCCTCGCCGACCTGCTCCCCCGCAACGTCGCGGTGCAACTTCTCCGCGCGCAGCTTGAAAACGCCGCGTCGGAGCAAGGCTCCAAGATGACCGCGATGGACAACGCCACCCGCAACGCGGGCGACATGATCAACCGTCTCACCATCCTCTACAACCGCACGCGCCAAGCCGCGATTACGACGGAATTGGTGGAAATTATTTCTGGGGCGGAGGCGCTCTAGTGTCGGCTCGTGCCTTCTTAAATCCTCCCCGGAACGGGGAGGGGAACCGCGAAGCGGTGGAGGGGCAGGTTGAAACCGGGTTTTGCCGTTCGATTATGAGTCTCGCCCAGCCTTGCCCCTCCGTCAGCCCTGCGGGCTGCCACCTCCCCGTTTCGGGGAGGATTTTTGCGGTGGGGGCGCTGTAAGATGCTCAAAGCGTTTTCTAGATTTGCTGTTGCAGCCAGTTTTCCTGCTTTTGTTGCCGGACAAGCGTTTGCGCAGCCGCAAAATCTTAAACTGCCTTCACCCACGGAGGTTGGACAAGCGTTGGCGTTGACAAATGGGTGTCCGGGAAGAGACGCTGATCCAAACGTCGATGTATTGTGCAATCCTGAGCAACCAGTCGGTGCTACATTTCGGCAAATTTTGTGCGTGGAATATGGATCGGACGCCGATCATGATCCGATAGCGCGTTGTGTTTATAAGGGCGCGCAAATGAAATATTCTGGCAGACGCAAGTCTGTTCGCAGCGTTGGTGACGGCGCGATTGATGTTGTACGTAGTTCTGGCACTTGGCTGCCGACTAATTGATTGAAAGAAGAAGGACCCACCATGGCAACCGCCCCGAAGAAAACCACAGCCGCTAAGGCAGCAGCAAAACCAGCCGCAGTCGCTAAGGCTCCCGCAGCGAAAGCCGCCTCTGGCGCAACCAAGGCCAATATGGTGGGCGCGACGGGCCGGATCAGCCAGATCATCGGCGCCGTCGTCGATGTGAGCTTCACCGGAACGCTCCCCGCAATCCTTTCCGCGCTTGAAACCGAGAATAATGGCAACCGCCTCGTTCTCGAAGTCGCGCAGCATCTCGGCGAATCGACTGTCCGCACGATTGCGATGGACGCGACCGAGGGCCTGATGCGCGGCCAGCCTGTGCGCGACACCGGCTCGCAAATTCGCGTTCCGGTTGGCCCGATGACGCTGGGTCGCATCCTCAACGTGATCGGCGAACCCATCGACGAACGTGGCCCCGTGAACGCGCTCACCACCGCGCCAATCCATGCCGAAGCGCCGCTGTTCGTTGACCAGTCGACCGAAACCGAAATCCTCGCGACCGGCATCAAGGTTATCGATCTGCTCGCGCCTTATGCAAAGGGCGGAAAGATCGGCCTGTTCGGCGGCGCTGGCGTTGGCAAGACCGTGCTTATTCAGGAGCTCATCAACAACATCGCCAAGGGCCACGGCGGCACCTCGGTGTTTGCGGGCGTGGGTGAGCGGACGCGTGAAGGCAACGATCTCTATCACGAATTCCTCGACGCAGGCGTTATCGCCAAGGATGCGGACGGCAACCCGACCCCCGAAGGCTCGAAGGTTGCGCTCGTGTTCGGCCAGATGAACGAGCCACCCGGAGCTCGCGCACGCGTCGCTCTCTCGGGCTTGACGATCGCCGAATATTTCCGCGATGTCGAAGGGCAGGACGTGTTGTTCTTCGTCGATAACATCTTCCGTTTCACGCAGGCGGGTTCGGAAGTGTCCGCGCTGCTTGGCCGTATTCCGTCGGCTGTGGGCTATCAGCCGACGCTGGCAACCGACATGGGTCAGTTGCAGGAACGTATCACGTCGACCAACAAGGGCTCGATCACTTCGGTACAGGCGATCTATGTTCCTGCCGACGATCTCACCGATCCAGCGCCTGCTGCGTCGTTTGCCCACTTGGATGCGACCACGGTGCTTAACCGCGCGATTTCAGAACTTGGGATTTATCCCGCAGTGGATCCGCTCGATTCGACCAGCCGCGTGCTGACCGTCGCGGTTGTCGGCCAGGAGCATTATGATACCGCCCGCCGCGTTCAGGAAATGCTTCAGAAATACAAATCGCTTCAGGACATCATCGCCATTCTCGGCATGGATGAGCTTTCGGAAGACGATAAGCTCACCGTTAGCCGCGCGCGCAAAATCCAGAAGTTCCTCAGCCAGCCATTCCACGTCGCCGAAGTCTTCACCGGTATTTCGGGCAAATTCGTCCAGATCGAAGACACGGTGAAATCGTTCAAAGCGGTTGTCGAAGGCGAATATGATCACCTTCCAGAGCAGGCCTTTTACATGGTCGGCGGCATCGACGAGGCGATTGAGAAGGGCAAGAAGCTGGCAGCGGAAGCGGCGTAAATCCCCCTCTCCCCTTTAGGGAGAGGGGCGGGGAGAGGGGGAGTCCCTCTCTTCGCGTTGGTCCGAGATTTTGAGGGACTCCCCCTTTCCTAACCTCTCCCCTGAAGGGGAGAGGGATTAAGAGGCCCGATCATGGCATTACACTTCGAACTCGTCACCCCCGAACGCCTCGTCCGCAGCGAAGAGGTTTATATGGTCGTTGTCCCCGGTTCTGAGGGTGATTTCGGCGTGCTTGAAGGGCATATGCCGACAATGACGACGGTGCGCGACGATGCCGCGCTTGAAATCTACGCAAGCGCAGGCGCCGCGCCCGAACGGCTGAGCATCACCGGCGGCTTTGCCGAGGTCAACGACAAGGGCCTCACCATCCTTGCCGAGCGCGCAGGCTGAAGCTTACCCGCCCTGACGTCGCGGTCTATCTCTATGAACCGGGCGATGGCGGGCTAGACCGTGTCGCGATCCTGGTCGCCAATGGCATGGCTGAGGCGGGGCTCAATACCGAATTGTGGATGACACGCGGTAACGGGCCGGTTCGCGGCCTTGTATCTGACACAGTCCGCATCCGCATCGTCGCTGCGCCGCGCCTATCGCGCGGGCTTTCGCTGTTCTTGCAAATTCCAGCACTGCGTCGGCTGGTCAAGCGCGTTCGCCCGCATGTGCTGATGTCAGCGGGCAATCAGAGCAATCTCACCGTGGCGCTGGCTACGCGGGGGACGGCCACGCGGTCGGTTGCCAAAATTACCAATCCAGTTGATCGCCCCGGTGCGCGCGGGCTTGCGCAGACGCTACGTCTGAAACGTTTCGGTCTGACGGCGCGATTGTCAGACCTGACCTTGGCACTGAGCGCAGCAGACGCACAGCGATACAGCGCGCTATATCCACAGTCCGCGTCGCGGATCGTTTGGGTGAACAATCCCTATGTTACGCCTGCGATGATCGAAGCCGGTCGCCAGCGCGTTGCAAATGAAGGGCCGCTGCGCTTTGTCAGCGTCGGCCGGCTTGCGCCGCAAAAGGACTTTGCGACATTGCTCGAAGCACTGGCGTTACTGCCAAGGCGCGACTGGACGATGACAATCGTTGGCGACGGGCCCGACCGCGCTGCGCTGGCAGCCCACGCCGAACGGCTATGTATCGCTACACACGTGACGTTCACAGGGTTCACTGATCCGCTTCCCTATCTCGCCACAGCTGACATCTTCATTCTCTCGTCGCGGTGGGAGGGATTGCCGGCGGTAGCGATTGAAGCACTGGCCTGCGGGTGTGACCTTGTGGTGACTGATTGCTCTCCGGGGCTGAGCGCACTCGTCATCGACGCGGAACTGGGAATGCCGGTTGCGATCGGGGATGCTCCGGCGCTGGCGCGGTCAATCATTAATCGCTTGGCCGTATCTGTTGAACGCAAGCAACTTCGCGCCGTGGCCGCACCCTATGAAATCAAAGCCTCAATCGCCGATCACATCCGCTTGATCACACCCTTTCTCACATCCGGAAAACTGCGCGCGCATTAGCCATTTGTAAAAGTTTACGGCCTATTCACCGTGGATGGTAACCGGACTTCTAGCCGGTCATCCCGTAGATAGGGCCTGACAATGAGCGCATTTGGAAGACGTAGTGGACCAGGTGGCGGAGGCGGCAATCGCCCCGCATTTGGCGTTGCACGTCCGATGCAGGGCGCTGGCGGCGTAACCCGCGCGCCCGATGAGGCGCTTTCAGGAGGCCAGCAATTTCCGTCGGTCAATTCAGTGCCGCTGCCAGGCGCACAGCAGGACGCGTTCGCCACGCCGCCGCCGATGGATGCGATGGCACGGCTTTCACAGCGTGAAGCCGCACTTGATGAAGTCCAGCCCAAGGCGGAGGGTTTTGAGGCCTCGGTTCACAAGATCAAGGAACAGGTGCTGCCGCGTCTGCTTGAACGCATCGATCCCGAAGCCGCAGCGACGCTCAATAAAGATGAGTTGGCCGAAGAGTTTCGCCCGATCATCGGTGAAGTGCTTGCTGAGCTCAAACTGACGCTTAATCGCCGCGAACAATTTGCGCTTGAAAAGGTGCTGGTTGATGAATTGCTAGGGCTTGGCCCGCTTGAAGAATTGCTCAACGATCCGTTGATCACCGACATCATGGTCAATGGCCCGGATCAAACCTACATCGAAAAAAAGGGCAAGCTGACGATTGCCCCGATCCAGTTCCGCGATGAAGCGCATCTGTTTCAGATTGCGCAGCGTATTTGCAACTCGGTTGGTCGCCGCGTCGATCAGACAACGCCGCTCGCCGATGCCCGTTTGAAAGACGGTTCGCGCGTTAACGTGATTGTGCCGCCGCTGTCGCTGCGCGGTACCGCGATCTCAATTCGTAAATTCTCTGCCAAACCGATTACGCTTGATATGATGGCAAAGGGCGGATCGATGAGCGAGAAAATGTCGACTTGCCTCAAAATCGCGGGCGCATGCCGATTCAATATCGTCATTTCGGGCGGTACGGGTTCGGGCAAAACGACGATGCTCAACGCGCTGTCAAAGATGATTGACCCCGGCGAGCGCGTGCTGACGATCGAGGATGCCGCCGAACTTCGCCTGCAACAGCCGCACTGGCTGCCGCTTGAAACGCGTCCGGCCAATCTTGAAGGCCAAGGCGCGATCACGATCCGCGATCTTGTCGTCAACGCGCTACGTATGCGGCCTGATCGCATCATCCTGGGCGAAATCCGCGGGAGCGAATGTTTCGATCTGCTCGCCGCGATGAATACGGGCCATGACGGATCAATGTGCACACTCCACAGTAACTCACCGCGCGAAGCCTTGGGTCGCATGGAAAATATGGTCATGATGTCAGACATCAAGGTGCCAAAAGAAGCCATTTCGCGCCAGATTGCCGACTCGGTCGATCTCATCATTCAGGTCAAGCGACTGCGCGATGGTTCACGGCGTATCACCAACATCACCGAAGTGATCGGGATGGAAGGACCAGTGATCGTCACGCAGGAACTGTTCAAATTCGAATATATTTCCGAAGATGCTGACGGCAGGATCGTCGGCGAGTATCGTTCGATGGGGTTGCGGCCTTACACGCTCGATAAAGCGCGCCAATACGGCTTTGATCAGCCGATGTTAGAGGCGTGCCTTTAGAATTACGCTTGCGCGGCGCGAGCGCGTCCGTAACATTGCAGCATGGATGAATTCGCCACGCTGCTTTCACACGTCATGAACAATGCTTTGGGTGCTGGCAACGTCACCAACTTATCGCGCCTCACGGGCGGGGCGAATATGGAAAGCTCGTCATTTGATTTTGGCGGCAGCAGCTATGTCCTGCGCCGCGCCCCTTCGCCTGAAATGATGGCCGGGCGACCATTTGGCCATGATGTTGAAGCCGCTATCATCCGCGCAGCTTACCGTTCGGGGGTGAAAGCGCCTGAAGTGGTTGCCGAACTTTCGCCAACTGACGGTCTTGGCACGGGTTTTGTGATGGTGCGGGTCGAGGCAGAGGTGAGCCCGGTCAAAATATTGGCCGCTCCACCTGCCAGCCTGATCACCACCATTGCCGCTGAACTTGCAAAGATCCACAGTATCGCGCTGGCTGATCTGCCATATGTCCCTACTATGAACACCGCGACTGCGCTTGGCGAACTCAAAGCGCGGTTCATGGCCTATGGCGGCGATCGCCCGATCATCGCGCTTGCGATCAAATGGCTTGAGGATCATCTGCCCGCACCAGCACCGCTTGTACTCGTTCACGGCGATTTCCGGATGGGCAATCTGATGGTCGGGCCCGACGGTATCGCGGCAGTGCTTGATTGGGAACTTGCGCATATCGGCGACGCGCATGAGGACTTGGCATGGGGTTGCGTCAATGCATGGCGGTTTGGCCATATTGAGTTGACTGCATTTGGATGCGCCAATCTCGAAACCTATTTTGCGGCTTATCAAGATGCGGGCGGGATCGCAGTTGACCGCGAACGCTTTCGCTTCTGGCTGATCTACCGCACGCTCTGGTGGGCGATGGGTTGTTTGCAGATGGGCGAAATCTGGCGCAGCGGCATCGACAAGAGCCTTGAACGCGCGATGATTGGCCGGCGGACATCGGAGAATGAAATCGATCTGCTGATGCTGCTTGAAGCCGATGCACCCGAAACCGAAAAGATACAGGTTGCGCTCGCCCATGCGCCACCACCTCGGCGCATGGGCGAGCCTTCGCAAACTGAACTGCTCGAAGCGATCGCAGGATGGATCGCAAGTGACATCAAGCCCGCTGCCAAGGGTCGTGACCGTTTTATGGCAGCCGTCGCGATCAATGCGATCGGGATGCTTTCGCGTGAGGCCGCCCATCCCGTCGCGGTTCATGACGCGGAGTTATCAGCCGATCTCATGTCGGGTGCCTGTGATCTGACAACGCCGGGCCTTCTCGCCCGGTTGCGACGCGTGGCGCTATCCAAGCTTGCCAACGACGTTCCAAAATATTCGGCGTTGGAAAAAGCACGCGCGCTTTGGGTCAGGCCGGAATAATCTCGTATTGGATCGGTTTGAAAGAGCCATTGTTTGATTGCAGCGCCGAGCAGGCGGTGAGGCCGACGATGAGATCGTCATGCGCCTCAAATGTGATCGCATCGCCCGCACGGCTTTTGGGTGGATCGACGCGCAATGCGCCGCTTTGGCCATCGACGACGACATTCATGAAGCAGTTGAACGCCACGGGAATAGTATCCTCACCGATACCGAACCGAGCCAGCGCCGCTGCGAGATTACCAAAGCACCCGCGGTGCGGATTGGTGTCACCGTAGATGATGCGAAACGTATCCTTTGAGCACGGTGTCAGCAGAAAATCATGCCGTCCGACATCATCGCGGACAATTTTGAGCATGATGTTGCTGCGGTTCGAATAGAGCAAATCACCCGTCGTTAGAAACAGCTTGCTCATATAATCGAGCGTTCGGCCCGACGAGAGCACTTCGCCGGTATCGCGCGCAGAAAATGCCAGCAGATCGGCAACCTGTTCGCCGCGTGGATCAGTAACACGAAGACATTGGCCGCGTGCGACGCGAAATGCCGTGCCCGTGCGCGGCTCGATTTCAACGATCATTGGCAAACAATTCGTCAAGATGCGACGATGGCTCACGCTGAAAAGGACAAGCCCAAGCGTCTCCGACCACACGCCCGCTATATTGTCGCGCGGCAGAGCTGGTGCCGTGGCCCGCAAGCATTGGATTGGGCGATCCCGCAAGATCGACATCGCGAGAGATGATTGCATCGTGGAGCTTTTGATACTGACCCGAAGCGCGCAACAGCTCAAACTGATCGTGCAAGTTAAAGATCATCGCGGGGGTGGAAAATCGCCGCGCAGGGCGGCTGGCATTGGGATGCAACCCGACGATGAAAAACGCTTCGCCGCCAAAGCTTGTCGCAAAATGGGGATTGTCGGGATCGTCGCTGACGCGCGGATCATGGCGCTGGCCAAGCCATTCGTCTTTATCGGTAAGCGACTGCACGCGTTCCCATAAGCATTCCTCAAATATCCGCTCGCTCATGCGGCGGCGCTCGTCAAACAGGATGGCGAGCGATCGGAACGGCTTGGGATCCTCACGGTACAATCGCGCGACTTCCATGAGCGCGCTGTGGATGCGCAAATCGTCCCATGCCGATGAAATGCTGCGGCAGACGACAATCGTCATCTGCTCCTTCGACGCCGCCGCTTTTGCGCCCACGCACGGAAATGCCGGATTGCGGATGAAGTCCTTGAACTCGTCAACCAACGGATGACTACTCGATAAAACGTTGTTTTGCATGAAAGCGTAACGCACAATTGTGCGTTTGGTTGCAGCGTGCGCGCTTATGAAAGCCCAATAAAAAGGAAAGGCCCCCGCTCCGGGGGCATGGAGCGAGGGCCAACCGAGCGTTCGTCACGCTGGCGTGCTCCGATCGTAAACGGCAATCTGCAAGCAACAGGGGGGAATCCTGCAAACGCCTGAACCGGAGCAGCAAGGCCGATTATAGGCTCGTTCCCTGTCGCCAATATGAACGGATTGCTACTTGCCGCGCGTTTGTGGGCGCGGGTCGCGCCATTTGAACGCCTCGTCGGATACCGGTCCATTGAAGCGCTGATTGGCCAGACGAACCGAGGTTCGGTTGCCCTGACTGTCACGAACGACCCATCCTTCGAGCATCAAATTTGCCGGTGCAGCCGCATCATGGACGAACGCTAAAGTAATGACGCCAAATTCGGGATGACGCGGATCGCGTGCTTCGGCGAGTACCACTTTGGGATCGTCCGACGCGACGATTTTGGCAAAGCGTGACAGATCCTTGTTCGCGTCTAGCAAGACACCAAGCGGCGATTTGCCAATCGGCCAGCGCTGCACCTGCTTTACCGAATAATCAATAAAGGTCAGCGCACTGCCGTCTCCCACAACAAGCAAAGGAACACCCTTTTCATACTGGAAACGAATTTTTCCCGGACGTTTCAAGGTCAAGGCACCGTTGAGGGTTTTGCCAGCACGGTCGGTTTGCGCGAATGTTGCAGTCATCGTTGTGACCGCTTTGAGATGAGCCGACACCGCAGCAATATCGGCTGATGGCACCGCATGCGCCGAAGCGCCGATGACGATCGCTATTGCTGCGAGCGGAATACGAAAATTCATGACGCTAAGTCTCCGGCAAAGTGACATCTCTGCTAGGATCGGACGGTTGAACTCCGCCTGAACCTAGCTCAATGCATCAGATCGCATGGCCTTCGGTATCGATCATGACATCGCGCCGCCCGACATGATCGGGACGGCTGACAAGCCCTTCGCTTTCCATCCGTTCGATCAACCGCGCGGCGCTGTTATAGCCGACGCGAAGCTGGCGCTGGACATAGCTTGTCGAGGCCTTCTGGCTTTCAGCAACAATCTGCACTGCCCGCCGGTAGAGCTGGTCTTCGGGATTATCCTCGCCCGTTGGCGCGCCGTCGATTGACCAGCCGCCTTCGGCAGGTTCTTCGGTAACCGCCTGAACATAGTCAGGCCGCCCTTGGCCGCGCCAGTGATCGGCGACCGCGCGCACTTCATCATCGCTGACGAACGGGCCGTGGACGCGCGCAATCTGCTTGCCACCGGGCATGTAAAGCATGTCGCCCTTGCCGAGCAATTGTTCGGCACCCTGTTCGCCCAATATTGTGCGCGAATCGATTTTTGATGTCACCTGAAAGCTGATTCGCGTTGGCAGATTTGCCTTGATCACACCGGTGATAACGTCAACCGACGGCCGCTGCGTTGCCATGATGAGATGGATGCCCGCCGCGCGTGCCTTTTGCGCCAGCCGCTGGATTAGGAATTCGACCTCCTTGCCCGCCGTCATCATCAGATCGGCCAGTTCGTCGACAATCACGACAATCTGAGGCAACACGTCGTAATCAAGCGTTTCATCTTCATAAACCGGCTGGCCCGTTTCGCCGTCATAACCCGTCTGGACGCGTCGCCCGAGCTTTTGCCCCTTTACCTTAGCCGCGCGCACCTTGTCGTTAAAGCTCGACAACCCGCGTACACCGACCGACGCCATCATCCGGTAACGTTCCTCCATCTGCTCGACCGCCCATTTAAGCGCTCGGATGGCCTTGGCTGGTTCGGTCACAACCGGTGCGAGAAGATGCGGGATATCCTCATAAGAGCTCAGTTCGAGCATCTTGGGATCAATCATGATCATCCGGCATTGATCGGGCGTCAACCGGTACAAAAGTGACAGGATCATCGCATTGAGACCGACCGATTTGCCCGAACCTGTCGTACCCGCAACAAGAAGATGCGGCATCGGCGCGAGATCGGCGATCACCGGGTCGCCCGCAATGTTCTTGCCCAGGATGATCGGCAGCTGCGCGGTCTGATCTTCAAATGCCTGGCTTGAAACAAGCTCGTGCAACACAACTGCTTCACGCCGTGCGTTGGGCAGTTCGATACCGATCACCGTCCGGCCGGGAATCGTGGCGACGCGGGCCGAGAGCGCCGACATGTTGCGCGCGATATCATCGGCAAGCTGGATCACGCGACTTGCCTTGATCCCTGAGGCGGGCTCAAGTTCGTACATCGTCACAACTGGCCCCGGGCGAACTTCGGTGATCACGCCCTTGACGTGGAAATCATCGAGTACCGTTTCGAGCAGTCGCGCATTCCGCTCAAGCGCGGCCTTATCGATCACATTGCCCGCAGATGGCGGCGCTGGGCTGAGCAGATCAATCGAGGGCAAAACATAGCGATCCTTGAGATCGAACGAAGACTGTTTGAGCGGCGATGGTTTGGCGGGGCGTGCCGCTGCGCTTGTTCGATCCGCAATGACTGGGCGCGATTTGGCTTCCGATGCCGCAGCAGGCGCGCGCGGGGCAATATCGGGCGCACGTAGAGGCGCGCGTGGGGGCGTAATGCCAATCGCGTCGCCATCATCGGTATCAAGCGCGCCCTTCCGCTGGTAGCGCCCGAACAACCAATCACGATCATCGGCATCAACGCCGAGGCTTTTCGCCCAAAGAATCGTTCCACCGACCGTAAAGATAGCGATGGCCGCGCGTACTGCCCAGATTTGCGCGGTCGCTTGCGGGATGAAGGCCGCTGCCCAATTGATGCAGTCCGCGCCGATAATTCCGGCAATGCCACCAAAGCCGGCGGGCAATCCTGTCACCGCGCCACCGCGAAAGAGCGCAAGCCCGATGTCGATCAGAATAATGCCCGACAATGCGCCCACCGATCGACGTGCCCATCCCGTAACGGGCACGCCGCGCCACAGCCGAAGCGCTGCAACCAATAACAGCGGGATCATCAGCGCAATTGCGGGCCCAAATGTCGACAACGCTCCGTCGGCGATCCACGCGCCCGCCGTGCCAAGCAAATTGCGCGCAGGGCCACCTGCTGCCGTATTGATGGCAGGGTCGCTCTGGTGGTAGCTTGCCAGTATCAGCGCACAAAGCAAGGCCAAGACGCCAAGCAAAACTGCACTTAACAGTTCGCCAGTGCGCGCTGCCCCGCGTTTGACCGCATCGCGAAAAGCCGGCGCCCGTGTCGCCATTTTTTAAAACTCCATTCCACCCCAAAGTACGACAAATCGGACGTGCTATGTTCCTGAAACACGTCATGCGCTTTTCGGTGACTCGCCGTCAAGAGTCTGTGCTATTCTCACCATCACGCGAATGGCTTGACCACCGCCCGCAGAGGTATATTCCCTTGCCAAGGGCCCGACATGAGAGGGACGCAGCATGAAATATGAGATGACAGCGATTGCGGCGATTGCGCTGGTAGCGGCGACCACTACGCGTGCCGAAACAGTTGAACCGCTTGCGCCCGCCGATCTCGTAGCAACGGGGCTCGATCTTGGTCTGCGGATGACAGTACCGGTAATGGTCAACGGATTAGGCCCATTTCAGTTCGTTATCGACACGGGTGCTGATCGGACCGTGATCTCGACCGAACTTGCCGAGCGGCTCAGTTTGCCAGCAAGCGGGTCAGCCAAACTTCACGCGATGGGCGGGACGCGCAGTGTCGATATCGTTACAATCGACACGTTGAGCGTATCGACCAACACTGCGCGTAACGTAAGGGCGGCGGCGCTGCCCGCGCGCAATCTTGGCGCAGACGGTTTGCTTGGGATCGACAGCCTGCAGGGACAACGCGTTATCATGGATTTCACCGCGCAAACGATGAAGGTCGTGCCGTCGCGCAAAAATGAGCCGCCGCCGCCCGAAGATTCCGAGATGATCATCGTTACCGCCAAAACGCGACTAGGACAGTTGGTCATGGTCGATGCCGATGCCAATGGCCAAAAAGTCTGGGTGGTCGTCGATACGGGCGCGGAAAACTCGGTCGGCAATGCCAGGCTGCGACGGTTAATGGTGCGTCGCAACGCGAAGCTGGTAATCAAGCCGATCAGTTTACTTGACGTGCTCGGCCGAACCACGTCAGCAGATTATATTGTGGTCGACAAGATGCGCGTTGGCAACATTGCGATGGCCAATTCCGGCATCGCCTTTGCAGAAGTGCATCCGTTCAAAATCTTCAATCTGATCAACAAGCCAGCAATGCTGCTTGGCATGGAGGGCTTGCGCAGTTTCAGGCGCGTGTCGGTCGATTTTTCAAACCGCGAGATAAAGTTCCTGTTGCCGCGCGAGGAATAGGTTCAGCCCGTTCCGCCAATCCATGCCGCAACATCGGCTGCCAATTCGTTTGCCGCGGCATTCAGCGCTGGCCCGACACTGACTGCATCTATCGCGACTGCGTTCACCCGTTTTTCAAATCGGCGCGTGAGCGTTGGTTTTCCTTCGCCCGCACTCCACACCGCATCGTAGACGATAACGGCATCACGCGTCGAAGCATCAAGCCCGAACTGAAGCAACTGACCCGAGAGACGGCTTGCTGGCTCGATCGAAACTTGCCGCGTGTCGATCACGATTTTGTTTGTACGCGCGCCAATGGTTTCTACGAGCAGTCGCTGCAACAGCCGCGCCGGCGCTTCGACCCATGCGGCTTTTGGCACATAGGCAATCGCCGTCGCACCGTCAGATACGACGACGCGCGTTGTCGCGATCGCTTGCGGCACCACCGGGATGTTGACCGCGATCGTATCGCCAGCGTTGACCGCGCGTTCGGCCTTCGCCGATAGCGGCGCGGTCGCGGTCAGATTGAGGAGTGACGCTGGCGGCTTGGCACCAAAGCTGATGCATCCGGCAAGTGGCAGCATCGCGGCGAAAATCAGCGGATGTTTCATTTGGGAGTCCTTCCCGGTTTGTAATCGGGTAATGCGGGTGCGCTGATAAGCGAAGCCGCACCGCCTTGATCAAGGCGCGTCGCGACCGAACCCAGCGATTCAGACATGACCTGCAGATCGCGGATCAACCGGTTGAGCTCCGGCATTGTCTGCGTTGAAAGCGATGTCAGTCCCGGCTTTGCCGCGCCGATCGCGGCATCAAGCCCCGCCATGGTTGCCTGCGCCTGCGCAATCGTCTTGCGCAGGTCAGCGATCACAGGTTTGCCGTCACTGTTGAGCAACTGCTCGCCCGAATCCGCCAAGCGACTAAACGACGCAGCAGCCTTGCTCGCTTCCTTAAGTACATTGCGCGTCTCTGCAATCGACGCCTGTATATCCGGGCCGCTTTGGGCAAGCGAACCGGTCAGGCGGTCGGTGTTCGCAAGGATATTGCCAAGTCGTTTTTGATTGTCATCGCTCAGCAGCTCGGTCAGTCGTTCGGTCAACGTCGTGATCCGTTCGAGCAATTGCGGCGCATTATTCAACAGCGCGCCAAAACCCGTGCGCTTGGCGGGAATGACGGGCACGCCGCCCGGCCCTTTTTCGGTGATAGGCGGTGCGCCTTTGACTGCGCCGTCAAGCAGGATCGAAGACGGGCCGGTAAAGCTGCTTTGCAAGCTTGCGATTGTTCCTTCAAGAATCGGCGTTTCGTCCTTCACTTCAATCCGCACACGGACAAAGCCGGGATCATCCTTGACCAGTTCGATTTTTTTGACCTGTCCCGATGGCACACCCGAAACCGTGACCGTCCCGCCTTGTGAAAGTCCTTCGACCGATTGACCGAAGAAGATATCATATTGCTTGGTGTCACCCCCGCCCAACCCCGCCAGCCAGATCGTGAACGCCAGCAGCGCGACAATCAGGCCGAGGACAACGCCGCCGACGAGAATATGGTTCGATCTCGTTTCCATCGTTCGTCTATGCCTCTTTCTGCATATGATGTTCAACTGTCATCGCAGCAGCACGGCCACGCGGCCCGTTAAAATATTCCTGAATCCATGGATGATCGGTTGCGAGCAATTCTGAAATCGTCCCCACAGCAATCACTTTTTGATCCGCCAGCACAGCAATCCGGTCACAAATCGCGTAAAGTGTATCAAGATCATGCGTGATCAGAAAGACCGTCAGGCCAAGTGTCTTTTTGAGCGAAAGCGTGAGTTCATCAAATGCCGCCGCGCCGATCGGATCAAGCCCCGCCGTCGGTTCGTCAAGGAACAGCAGCAGCGGATCAAGCGCCAGCGCGCGCGCAAGCCCAGCACGTTTTTTCATGCCGCCTGAAAGCTCTGACGGGTATTTCGGCCCGGCATCGGCAGGCAAGCCCGCAATCACAACCTTGTATGACGCAATTTCATCAAGCAATTGCTGATCGATCTCAGGATAAAATTCGCGCAAAGGCAGTTGCACATTTTCAGCGACGGTCAGCGTCGAAAACAGCGCACCGCCCTGAAACAAAACGCCCCACCGTTTGCGGATGGCGAGCGAATCGGCCTCATCACGGTCAATCATCTGCTCACCGAATACTTCAACTTCACCCGCTTCGGGTCGTTTGAGGCCGATAATCGAACGCATCAGCACTGATTTGCCCGTGCCAGACCCGCCAACAACGCCGAGAATTTCGCCCGAGCGGACTTCAAGATCGACGCCGTCATGGATCAATTGCTCGCCAAAGCGATTGACCAGCCCGCGCACGCGGATTGCGATGGGGTCGCTCAAATCCATCAGCCCCACCCGATACTGGTAAAGAACACTGCGAAAAACGCATCGAGGACGATCACCATGAAGATCGCCTGGACAACAGCAGATGTTGTGCGCAGGCCAACCTCCTCAGCATTACCCTCAACCTGCATCCCTTGGAAACAGCCTGAAATGGCAATGATCATTCCAAATACCGGTGCCTTGATCAGCCCGACAAAAAGATCGGTGACCGGGATGACGCTGCGCAGCAGCTGGATATAGGTGACCGGCGGAATATCGAGCGAAATCCAGCATAACACGCCCCCGCCAACCATCGAAAGGATAGCGGCGTAAAACCCCAGCAGCGGCATCATCAGCGTTGCAGCAAGCAAACGCGGCAACACCAGCGCCTCAATCGGCGAAACGCCGATGGTGCGCATCGCGTCGATTTCTTCGGTGAGCTTCATCGTGCCAATCTGCGCAGCGAAGGCCGAACCAGACCGCCCCGCAACCATGATCGCCGTCATCAGCACACCGAGTTCGCGCGTCGAAATCCGCCCGACAAGGTTCACGGTCAGCGCCTGCGCGCCGTATTCGGCAAGCTGAACCGCACCCTGTTGCGCGATCACGATGCCAATCAGGAAACTCATGAGGCCAACAATCGCGAGCGCGTTGACGCCGACGAGTTCAAACCGGTGTACCACCGAATGATAGCGGAACCGCGATGGATGGCGCATGACATTGCCAATTGCGATGATGATCGCGCCAAAAAATCCGAGCAGACCGTAGAGTGTGGAGAGTGAAACGCTCACCGCGCGGCCCATGTCATCGAGAACGCGCGCAACCGGCTTCATCGGCGCGGGCCGCATCAGCACCGGCTGATCCGCCGCCGCAACCTGATCAATCAGGCGGCACGCATCGTCGCTTGCTCCGACAATTTTTGATCCGTGCTCGGTGCTAAAGCGGTGAATGATCCACGCGCCCACAGTATCCATCCGGTCAATCGCACTCAGATCAAGCGAAGCGACCGTCCCGTCAACGCCCTTCAAACGGTGCGGCAAATCACCCAGCCGCGCCAGCGTCAACCCGCCCGAAAAAGCCAGCCGCCGATCCGCACCTGTGCCTTGTTCTGAAAAGTCAGCGGATTCGTTCATAAGCCCCGACACAGTGCTAGATTATCCGCACGAGGGCAAGCGGGTGTTTGGGATGGGAAGCGAATCCAGTTCACCAATAGCCAACGCCGCGTTTCAGTGGTGCAGACTGATCAGCCACCAGTCAGGCATAGCGTTGAGCCGCACTGGAATGGCTCCAGAACCCAATCCTGCGGTCACGAATGTTTCCCGATTACGGTCATTGACCCGCCCGCAAAGGTACCGAGGATTATACAGTCGCCGCCACTTTGAATATCTCACGACTGGGCCAAATCCAGGCATTATGATTTGTCCGCAATGGGTGTGGCCCGCCAGCAGTAATGGAAAACGATCGGGTAAATCCAAAGCAATGTCGGGTGAATGGCTAAATACAATCGGCACGCCACCTGCTTGATCGACTGCTGCAACCGATCGCGTGAGATCATCATGTTTGGAAAATCGGTCTCCAACACCGACGATTGCGAATGGCCCGCGTCTCACCGCTTGATTTTCAAGCACGACAATACCCGCCTTGGTCAGATTGGCACGAATGACGTCGGGTACCGTCCAATTGTCGTGGTTCCCCAATACAGCGAATACGCCGAGCGGCGCGCGCAGTTTGGACAGCGGTGTCGTGAGACCGGAGGCGCGTTCGGCGGCCCCTTCGCTCGTTTCGCCGATGATGAAGTCGCCGGCAATCAGAATGATATCGGGATGTTCTGAATTGATTTGCTTGATGATCTTCTCAAGCCGCTCGGACGTCATCCCCAAATTGCGCAAATGTATGTCGGATAGCAACGCGACCTTTACCGAAGGCATATCCGCAGGCAACGCGGCCATATGTACAATCGCCGTTCGTTTCACGGGCACGGATCGTGCGTTGTTGATTCCAACAAACATCAGGACTGTCGCGGCGAAAATGAGCGTCAGCGTAGCAGATAAGGCCAAATTGCGCCGCTTCTTAGGTGTGATTTGACTATCAATGGGGACGGACTTTGGTGAAGGTCGTAATTGCAATAAACTGCCCCCTACCTATCCTGCCAATGCCGCGCGCAAAACCTCGTTCATGCGGGTCTGCCATCCGCGGCCTTCGGCCTTGTATCGCGCCAGAACGTCAGCATCAACGCGCAGTGCAATCTGTTCTTTGCGTGGGGTTTTGATCGATCCGACAGGCCGACCCCGCGCCTTTGGAAAGGCAGCAGCGAGCGTTGGAAACTCTGAAATCGGACCCGCTTTGGCAAAATCACTGTCGGTCCATTCGGGATTTTCGTCGTCGAACACGATTGGCGGCTGTTCTGACGCAGGCATATTAGACATTACGTTTAACCTCCTTGCTATGTGCGCGGCGAAGATTGATGATCCGTACGGAGTCCTCGCGCAGCGTCACCGCCGCGCAATGCCACTCGCCATCAATCTGGCCATATAATCGGAACCGAGCTTCATCGTATCGCGTATCTTCGATTACAATGACGTCCGTCAGATCGACAGCACGAGCCAGCGAAATGCCATGCTTTTTCAAGTTGATGGCATTTTTCTCTGGATCAAACTCGATTTTCACAAATTATATGTATATGCAAATAACACGACTGTCTAGTTGAACCTCGGATGCAGTTTTGCCCCCTCAAACCGCCGCCAACGCCTGTTCGAAATCGGCGATCAGATCGTCTGCATCTTCCACGCCGATTGAAATGCGCACCATATTGTCGGTGATGCCGAGCGCGGCCTTGCGCGCGTCGGGGACCGAGAGGTGGGTCATTGCGGCGGGGCAACTCGCGAGCGTTTCGGTGCCGCCGAGGCTGACCGCGAGCTTGGCGATCGTGAGTGCGTCGAGAAACGCAAAGGATTCGCGTTCGCCGCCTTTGAGGTAGAGCGAGAAGGTTGATCCCGCACCGCTGCAATGGCGATTATAAATGTCGGCCTGCCGCGCATTTTCGGGAAAACCGAGGTAGACGATCTTTTCGACCTTGGGATGCCCTTTGAGCCAGGTGCAGATTTTTTGGGCATTTTCGCCCGCGCGGCTCATCCGCAGTTCGAGTGTTTCGAAACTGCGGAGCAGCATCCACGCGGTGTTGGGATCAAGGATTGTGCCGATCGTATTGCGCACCGAACGGATGGTGTTGATCAGCGCTTTTGACCCAAGCGCGCCGCCCGCGACGAGATCGCTGTGGCCGCCGGCATATTTGGTCAGGCTGTAAACGACAATGTCGGCCCCCTGCGCGAGCGGCTTTTGCCAGAGCGGGCCGAGGAAGGTGTTATCGATGACAATCGGCGGCACGTCGCTGCTATCCGAAAACTGCGCATCGCGCGCTGCCGAGACGGCTTCGACATCGACGAGGACATTGGTCGGGTTGGCCGGGCTTTCGAGATAGACCATCGCGACACGGCCTTGCGTTTTTGCCTGCACGATCACGGCATCAATTTCTTCGCGCGTCGCGCCTGCGGGGAAATCAATCCACGTCACGCCGAATTTGCCAAGAATGCGCGCGATCAGCGTTTCGGTTGCAGCGTAGAGTGGTGCTGAATGGACGATTACATCGCCCGGCTGAACAAATGCGAGCAGCACCGTGGCGATCGCCGACATGCCGCTCGAAAAGGTCAGTGCGTCTTCGGCATCTTCCCATAGGCCGAGGCGGTCTTCGGCAATCTCCTGATTGGGGCCGTTAAAGCGCGAATAGACTAGCCCTTCGGCCCCGCCCGGACGCTTGCCGGTGACGCCTTCGAAATGGCGTTTGCCCGCCGCTGCATTTTCGAAAACGAACGTCGAGGTGAGAAATATCGGCGGCTTGAGCGCGCCTTCGGATAGCATCGGATCATAGCCATGCCCCATCATCAGCGTGCTTGGCTGAAGCTTGCGATTGCCAATCGAAAGGACATCGGCTTTGGGACGGCGGCGTGACGGATGAGGAATGTCGGCCATGATATATTCTTTCAGCTATCTGCAATATAATTACACACAATAGCCTAATCATCGCGCTGCGTAAATTGTCTTCACACGCGCGTTCCGACACTGGCCCGTCAACGACCTGCGTTCAGATCATCCTTCATGAAATCAGCACAGCGTTCGCCGATCATCATGCTCGGCGCGTTGGTATTGCCGCTGACGACGCGCGGCATGATCGAAGCATCGGCGACATATAGCCCCGCAACGCCGCGTACACGCAAATGCGTATCGCACACCGCATCGTCATCGCTGCCCATGCGCGCGGTGCCGACGGGATGATAGACGGTGTCCGAACGGTTGCGGATTAACTGTTCGAGCACGACATCATCACCGAGCGGCGTATCATGCCGATCCTTACCGCCGTGGTGAGAGAGTGGCGGTGCTGCAAGAATGCGGTGGAGCAGGCGCACACCCGCTTTCATCACATCCATATCACGCGGATCGGCAAAGAAGTTGGGGTCGATCACCGGCGGATCACGCGGATCGGATGAGCGGAGCCGTACCGTGCCGCGACTGAACGGGCGAAGCACGCAGACATGGCCTGAAAAGCCAGTTTCCTTGACCTTATCCAACCCGTGATTTTCAAGGATCGCGGGGACAAAATGAAACTGGAGATCGGGCACGCTGACCGTCGGCGATGATTTGGCGAACCCGCCCGCTTCGGCATAGGGCGTTGTGAGTGTGCCCGAACGGCTGCGCCACCACTGCCACACCGATTTGGCGGTTTTCCAGATGGTCTTGAGGTTGCTGCCGATGAATATATCGCCGCCGGTTTCAAATCCCGCGACATAATCGATATGATCCTGAAGGTCTGATCCAACGCCCGCGCGGTCAACCACCACATCAATGCCGTGTTCGCGCAGATGATCGGCAGGGCCAATGCCCGATAGCAGCAGCGTTTGCGCTGTGCCAAACACGCCGCCCGCTAGCACGACCGCGCGCTTCGCGGTTACCGTCCGTATCCGCCGCCCTTTTGAATAACGAACGCCAACAGCACGGCCATTTTCGATCAGAACCTTTTCAACAAGCGCACCCGTTTCGACGTCGAGACGCCCCGCCGCCTGCGCTTGATCAACATAGGCGCGCGCCGACGTCCAGCGCTCGCCATTTTTGTGCGTCACTTGATACAACCCTACGCCTTCAAACTGCACACCGTTGAAATCATCGCTGCGTGGCAGTTGAAGCGATGCTCCGGCTTCGATGAAATCCAGGCTGCCCGGATTGGGCCATTTCTGATCGCTGACGCAAAGCGGCCCCTTGTCGCCGTGAAATTCGCTTGCCCCCCGCACGTTGCTTTCAGACTTTTTGAAATAGGGGAGGACATCGGCATAGGCCCAGCCTTCACAACCAAGCGCAGCCCAATTGTCATAATCCCACGCGCAGCCGCGAATATAGACCATTGCGTTGATTGCCGATGATCCGCCCATGCCCTTGCCGCGCGGTTGCATACCCGTCCGTCCGTTGAGGCCGGGCTGCGGCACTGTTTCGAACCGCCAGTTTGAATTTTTGGGGAGGAATGGCAGCATTCCGGGCGCGCGGATACGCCAGCTTTTGTTGGGGCTGCCTGCTTCGAGAATGCAAACGCTATACCTGCCGTCTTCGCTCAGCCGCCCGGCAACTGCGCTGCCGCCCGATCCACCGCCAATCACGACAATATCATACTCGTTCTTCATCGTATCGCTCCATCCGCGCGCGGATCATTTCGGATGTCTCGCGTGATCCGTCGTGGCTCCATCCCGGCGGCCCGAAAACATAGCCCGCTTTGGCTGACCACGGCGCATGCCAGACATCGCGCGCGATCCCGATCCATTCGTGAAAAATGCTCCACAACAGGTTGAACCCGTAAACCTGTTTGACGAGCCCGTAGCGGATCTGATCGCGATCATCTTCTGGGGTGAACGTGCCGAACAATTTGTCCCAGACGATGAACACACCGGCATAGTTGCGATCAAGATAACGCGCGTTGACCGCGTGGTGGACGCGGTGATGGCTCGGCGTGTTCATTACCGCTTCAAACCAGCGCGGCATCCGCCCGATGACTTCGGTGTGAATCCAGAATTGGTAGATAAGGTTGAGCGCGCCAACAAAGAACAACACGGGCGGGGGAAATCCGATCAGGATCAGCGGCAGGCGAAACATGAAGCTCAGCGACAGGAACCCCGTCCATGTCTGGCGCAGCGCAGTCGACAGATTATAATGCTGGCTTGAGTGATGATTGACATGGCTTGCCCAGAACCATCGGACGCGGTGCGCGCTACGGTGGAACACATAATAGGCCAGATCATCGGCGACAAAGCATAGCGGCCATATCCACCAGGCATAGGGGATCGTTGCAATCCGGTGATCATAGAGCCAGACAGCGATGGCGATTGTTGCCCCGGCAAATAGCAAGCCTGCAACGGTGCTGCCGACGCCAAAGAGCAGCGACGTGAGCGTATCACGCGGTTCGTAGCGCGCACCGAATTTCTTGCGGACAATGATCATCTCGGCAACGATCAGCAAGATGAAAAACGGCACCGCGAAATCAACTGGGTTGGGCAATCTATCCACGCGGAATATGCCTTAACCCGCTTGCCCAATGCTGTGCCGCGTCGCCGAGATTGAGCGTGACCGGGGCAAAACCGGGCTCAGGCAGATCGATCGTGAGAAATTTCTGGTTCAGTCGCCCCTCAATTGGCGGCGTGATCATTCGCGTGATAAAATGGACGCCGTTCTTGGCGATCAACAGATGGCGCCCGTCTGCGCCGCGCACCAGCGCAGAATAGCCTGCCTTATCGACTGCGGCATCAACGCCAGCAAATCCATCTTGCCTAGCAATTTCAAGCGCTTGATCGCTGCTCGCGATCCGCACGTCACCGCCCAGACCAAGCCAGCGTACCAACGCATAGATCGCGAACACCGCAATCAGCGACGCAGCAAGCTGGATGAGTTGCGCCACCACCGCAGATCAGCTTGCGTTGTAAAGCATGTCGAGCATCGCGCGAACCGGGGTCAGATCATAACCAGCGTCGGCAGCGACCGCGCTCAGCGCCTCGGGATCATCGCCCTGCCGCGCCCGTGCCAGCGACCAGAGCAGGCATGAGCGCGTACCCGAACGGCAATAGGCAAGGATATTGCCTTCGCACGCTTCGAGTGCCTTGACCATCGCATCGACTTGCGTCTGGCTGAACCCGGCGTGCGTCACGGGTATCGCGACATAATCAAGCCCCGCCGCGCGCGCTTCGGCTTCAATTACCGCGCCCGGCGTTTGATCGGCCGATTCGCCGTCTGGCCGGTTGTTGATAATCAGCGTGACGCCCTGCGCAGCGGCAATCGCAACGTCACCGACCGCGATTTGCGGCGCGACCATGATGTCAGGTGTCAGTGTTCGGAACATGGCTAGGCCCCTCAAGTTTCAGTGGTTCTTTATGACGTTCAAAAAGGCTTGGCCATAGGCTTCGAGCTTGCGCGCACCAACGCCGCTAATATGCCCCATCGCATCAAGATTTTCGGGGCGCGCCTGCGCCATTTCACGCAAAGTGGAATCGTGGAAAATCACATAGGGGGGCACTCCGGCCTCAACCGCGACCGTCCGGCGGCACTGGCGCAGTGCTTCAAACAGCGGATCGCCGGTCGGATTTGCCGCCGTATCACCGCGCCGCCCGCGCCGCGCAGCCTTTGGCGCGATAATCAGGCTAACCGAGCGGTCGCCCTTTAGGATTGCCCTGGCTTCGGGGCCGAACATCAGACCGCCGTGTTGATTGGGTCGCAGCGCATCGCGTAGCAACAGCGAGCGCGCGACAGGCTTGATCAGCGCCGCATCGGCTCCGCTGACGATTCCAAAGACTGAGAGTCGGTCATGCCCCGCCTTCAACGCCTTTTCATTGGCATCGCCCGTCAACACCGCCTCAAGATGGAGTGCGCCGTAGCTTTGCCCTGTGCGATATACTGCCGACAGAAATTTTCGCGCGACTTCTGTTGCGTCGATCGCTGCAGGCGCGTTGAGGCAGTTATCGCAATTGCCGCATATTTCTGCGGGCATTTCGCCGAAATGACGCAGCAGCACCGCACGGCGACACCCGCCGGTTTCAACCAGCGCACCCAGCGCTGACAGCCGCGCGCGTTCGCCCGCCAATCGCGAGTCCTCAATCTCGCTCAGTCGCGCGCGCGCTTTGGCGAAATCTTCGGTTCCCCAAAACAAATGCGCTATCGCGGGATCGCCGTCGCGTCCCGCGCGCCCGGTTTCCTGATAATAGGCCTCAATGGATTTGGGCAGGCCCGCATGCGCCACGAACCGCACGTCGGGCTTATCGATCCCCATTCCGAACGCGACCGTCGCGACCATCACCATGTCTTCGCTCTCAACGAAATCATGGCTGTTGCGCGCGCGAACGGCGGGTTCAAGCCCGGCATGATAAGCGCGCGTCGGCCGGCCGGTCTTGGCGAGTTGAGCGGCGAGCTTTTCAGTGCCTGATCGCGTTTGCGCATAAACGATGCCAGGCCCCGGCGTTGCCTGAACGAGCTCGGCAATCTGCGTCGCGGTGCCAGCGCGCGGTGAGATTGCGTAACGGATGTTGGGACGATCAAACCCGGCAACGATCATCCCGCTGTCAGGAATGCCAAGCTGCGCCAGAATGTCGCTGCGGGTATGCGCGTCAGCAGTGGCGGTAAGCGCGAGCCTCGGCACATCGGGAAAATCGTCCATCAGCGGTCGCAGCAGCCGGTAATCGGGCCGGAAGTCATGCCCCCATTCCGAAACGCAGTGCGCCTCATCAATTGCAAACAGCGCCACATGCCCTTCGCGCAACAGACCGCGAAAGCCGTGACCCGAAGCACGTTCGGGCGCAGCATAGAGCAAATCAAGTTCGCCGCGCCGAAACCGCTCGATTGTTTCATCGCGGTTGGCATCAACCGATGTCAGCGCGGCGGCGCGGATACCAATCGCCGAAGCGGCACGCAGTTGATCATGCATAAGCGCGATCAGCGGCGAGATCACAACGCACGTGCCCGACGTCATCACACTCGGCAGTTGATAGCAAAGCGACTTGCCAGCACCCGTCGGCATCACCGCAAGCGTGCGATCGCCCGCCAGCACCCGGTCGACCACTTGCCGCTGGACACCGCGAAATTCGGGGAAACCAAAAACTTTCTGCAGAATATCAAGCGGGCCAGTCACGGTGCGGCCTTAGGGATAGATTGCGCGCGTTGGAAGCAGGGTTTTCATGAAACGCCAAACCGGCAAGTCACCCCGTAGAGCGAGGTGACGTTTAGTTGCACCGCTTGTCCCGAGCGAAGTCGAGGGACGTCGTACGCGCACAGGTGTCTCGACTTCCGGTCTTGAGCGGAAGTTTATCCTGAGCGCCTGCAAGGCAGTCGAAGGGCTCGACAAGAACGGAGGTGGTTCTGCTTAAAGTCATTATGGTTTAGACAGCGGTGCGCACGAAGCCTCAAGCCACAGCTTCGCGTCGCCGCCGAGCTGAGGCCCGACGACCGCCAGCACCTGCGCGTGATAATCATCAAACCAGGCGAGTTCGTCACGCGTCATCAGCGACGTATCAATCAGCGTCTGATCGATCGGCGCAAAGGTCAGTGTTTCAAAGCCGAGATAATTGCCTTCTGCGCCGGCAATCTGGCGCGGCTCGACCAACACCAGATTTTCTATGCGGATGCCATATTCGCCGGTTTTATAATAGCCAGGCTCGTTCGATAGGAACATGCCCGCGCGCAGCGGCTCTTCGGTGCCCGCCTGACCACCGCTTGATTTGGCGATCCGCTGCGGCCCTTCATGAACCGCAAGGAAGCTGCCGACGCCGTGGCCGGTGCCGTGCGCATAATCAACACCCGCCGCCCAGAGAAATTGGCGCGCGAGCGTATCGAGTTGCGAACCGTTGGTGCCTGCGGGGAAGACCGCGCGGGCAAGCGCAATATGCCCCTTGAGCACGCGCGTGAAGCGGTCTTTCATTTCGGCGGTGGGCTGCGCCGAGCAACCGGGTGCGTTGACCCACATCGTGCGCGTGACATCGGTGGTGCCGTCAAGATACTGGCCGCCTGAATCGACAAGATAGACGCTTGCAGGATCGATTCTGCGGTTGGTCGTCTCATCGACCTTATAGTGGCAGATCGCGCCATTTGATCCCGCGCCCGAGATTGTATCGAACGACAAATCCTTGAGCTTGCCCGTTGCTTCGCGGAATTCGCGCAGCTTTGCCGCGACCGATAGCTCGGTCTGATCGCCCTTTGGTGCGGCAAGCGAGAACCAGTGGAGGAACTTACTCAGGGCCGCGCCGTCACGTTTTTGCGCGGCACGCTGCCCCGCCTGCTCGACCGCGTTTTTGACTGCCTTCGCGATTATGGTCGGATCGCGCAGTGCGACGAGATTTGCGCCGCCGTCTTCGAGCGCACCAAAGATCGCAGCGACCGCGCGGTCAGGATCAACGCCGATCCGCTTGCCACCCAGATTGGCGAGCGCGGGCGCGAAAGCGGCGCGGTCGTGGAGGCGGACGGCGTTGCCGAGATGCTGACGCACGCTGTCGTCGATCTTTTCGGGCGCAATATAAAGATCAGCCGTGGCGTCGGCGTTGAGAATTGCAAACGACAGCGCGACGGGCGTGTGCGACACATCTTGACCACGGATGTTAAACGTCCAAGCGATCGAATCGAGCGCGGTGATCACCGTTGCATCAAGCTTTTCAGCGACCAGCCAATCGGCAACCTGCGCACGTTTCTGCGCCGAAGACTGACCCGTATACTGATCTGCAAATACAATGACCTTTGCATCAGAACGCGCGGGCTGATCATCCCAAACCACGTCAAGCGGATTGCGATCAACCGCAATCAGTTGAGCACCGCGCGCGCCCAGCGCCCGTGTCGCAGCGGTGACCCAACCCTTTGTATGCACCCAGGGGTCATAGCCGATCCGGCCTCCCTGCTGCACATGTTCGGACAGCCACTGCGCGATGCTGGTTTCAGGCACGCCGACATATTGCCACTGATCGGCGCACACCTGTTCACGCACCTGGATTGTATACCGTCCATCGGTAAAAATCGCGGCCTCTTGCGATAATACGACCGCTGCTCCCGCCGAACCGCCAAAGCCGGTCAACCACGCAAGACGCTGCGCATAATCGCCGACATATTCGCTCATATGTTCATCGCAGATCGGCACGACGAATCCGTCAAGCTGATCGGATTGCAATTGCGCGCGCAGCGCGGCGAGACGGGCTTCATAGGTCGACATTGAACAATTCTCGCTCTGTTTGCTTAAGTTCGATATAGCCGCCGCGTCGCGGCTATGAAAGCCACAGTTTGTCGGTGCGCCCCGCTTTGAAAGTATTCATGACAAATTTACCCATTCCCCCGATTGCCAGCCGCCGCGCGCATAGCTTTACCCACCACGACGTCACGATTGACGATCCCTATGCGTGGTTGCGCGACGGCAGTTATCCGCAGGTCGATAGCCCCGAAATACTTAGCCATCTGGTGGCTGAAAATAGCTATTTCGAAAGCATGATGGCGCCGCACGCGCAGCGGATTGATACGCTGTTCGCCGAAATGAAGGCGCGGATGAAGGAAGACGATTCGAGCGTGCCGCAAAAGGATGGCGACTGGCTCTATTGGGAAGCGTTTGAAATCGGCGCGCAGTACCGCAAATGGTTTCGCAAGCCGGTAGCTGGGGGCGACGATCAACTCATCCTTGATGTTCCCGCGCTTGCAGAAGGCAAGGATTATTACCGGCTTGGCAGCAGCGACATCACACCCGATGACCGCATTCTTGCCTACAGCTTTGATGATGATGGCAACGAACGCTTCACCATCCATTTCCGCGATCTCGAAACCGGCGCGATACTCGGCGATGTCATCCCCGATACGCTCGGCGATATCGTCTGGAGCAGCAATGGCCGCGCGCTGCTCTACGGCGTCGTCAATGAGAACTGGCGGGTGGATACGATCAAGCTCCATATCCTTGGCACGCCACAAAGCGACGACATCATCCTCTACCACGAGGATGACGACGGGTTTCAGGCGGGCGTCGGGATGACGCATTCGCGCAAATATCTGATCATCTCGACGGGGAATAATACGACAAGCGAGTTGCGGCTGATTGCGGCGGATGATCCGCAGAGCGCGCCGATACTCGTCCGCGCGCGTCAGACTGGCGTCGAATATGATGTCGAGGAACATGATGGCACATTGTTCATCCTGACCAACGACACGCACACTAATTTTCGCGTCGTGACCGCACCGATCGCCAAGCCCGACGACTGGAACGAATTGATTGCGCCATCGCCGAAGATTTATCTGACGGGCCTATCAACATTTGCTCGCTTTTTTGTGCTCGAATCGCGTGAAAATGGCCTCGATCAGATTGCACTGCACGAATATGGCGGCGGGTCGCCGCGCCGCATCGGTTTTCGCGAGGCAAGCTATGTCGCCGGGCTTGATGACAATCCCGAATATGATGTCGACACGTTGCGGCTGTCGTACGAATCGATGGTTACCCCCGATCAGGTGATTGCCTATGACGTGGCGAGCGGCGTGCAGACCGTGCTCAAGTCGCAGATCATCCCCTCGGGCTATGATGCGTCGCGCTATAAAACCGAACGGATCGAAATCACCGCGCGCGATGGCACTGCCGTTCCTGTATCGGTAGTCTACCGCAACGATTATGTGAAGGACGCGAAAGCGCCGCTCTACGTCTACGGTTACGGTGCTTATGGCTATGCGATCCCGCCGGGATTTTCGACTGTGCGGCTTTCGCTGCTCGATCGCGGATTTGCCTACGCGATCGCGCATATTCGCGGCGGCGATGATCTGGGCCAGCAGTGGCAGCTCGACGGGAAGCTTGAGAAGCGCACCAACACCTTTAACGATTTCGTTGATGTCACGCGCGGGCTTGTCGCGCTTGGCTTTGGCGCGCCGGGGCGGATCGTTGCTGCGGGCGGTTCGGCTGGCGGTGAACTGATCGGTGCCGTCGTGAACAGCGATCCCGATTTATGGGGTGCGGTTGCAGCGCATGTGCCGTTCGTCGATGTACTCAATACGATGCTTGACGACAGCCTGCCGCTGACGCCGGGCGAGTTTCCCGAATGGGGTAACCCGATCGAGGATAAGGCCGCGTTTGACCTGATCAGAAGCTATTCGCCATATGATCAAGTCTGCGCGCAGGCCTATCCGCCGATGCTTGTCACCTGCGGACTCAACGATCCGCGCGTGACCTATTGGGAGCCAGCGAAATGGGTTGCCAAACTGCGCGATATTAAAACTGATGACAATATTATCCTGCTCAAGACCAACATGGGTGCCGGGCATGGTGGCAAATCGGGGCGGTTCGAATCGCTGCGTGAAGATGCTGAGGAAATTGCGTTTTTCCTGTGGCAACTCGGTATCGCAGAGTGAGCCGCTTTGCGATTTCAATCACTCCTGCGCCAGGCGATTTCGACGCGCTCGATCATGTCAACAACGCCGTATGGGTGCGCTGGATCGAACAGATATCAACCGCGCACTGGAATGCAGTGGCAAGCGAGCAACAGCGCGCAAGCTACGGCTGGGTGATCACGCGGCACGAGGTTGATTATCTCGGCAATATCAAGATGGGCGAAAGCGTCACCGCGACCACGTGGCTCGGCGCTGCGCCCAAAGGCGCACGTTATGACCGCCACGTTGAATTTACGGGTGCTGATGGCAGCGTGAAATGTCGCGCGCTGACGACATGGGCGCTGATCGATGCCGCCAGTTACCGCCTGCTGCGTATCCGGAGCGATATTATCGAGCGGTTTCCGCCAACGCCCTGAGTACAGCCTCAAGCGCATCGGGCGCAGTGGTCAGCGCAAAGTGACCGCAATTAACGCCGATCTCAACATCGCGTTCATGCGGCAGCCCGCGCGCGGCTTCGGCTGCGATTACGCCGTCACGTGCCGACCAGATTGCCGTCGTTGGCACCGGTGGCTTGGCGCCGCGATCAAACGAAATCGGTGGGCTATCGACTTTGTGATCGGCCATGAGCTCATACATTCGCCACGCGCGGTTGCTATGCGGGTGGCCTGAAAACGGCGTTCCAAGCGTTATGACGCTGCTGACGCGGTCGGGCGCATGTGCGGCATAGGCACGCGCGATCAGCCCGCCAAGGCTCCACCCGATCAGCGTTACCGGCGCATCTATGTTCGCAACACTCGCGTCCATGCGCTCAAGGATGTCGGCGCGGATCGGCATGTTGCGCCCCAGCCCCCAACCAAAGGTGTGATAACCCGCCTTATCAAGCACGCGGCGGAGCATTACAGTGCGCCGGTCAGAGGTAAACAGCCCTGGAATGACCATCACCGCGCGGCCATCACCGCGCCAGCGCGCCGCAAGCGCGTCTTCAGCCAAGCGGCCGCGCATCCAGTCGCCAACAATCCGCGCTTCGCCGAAATAGTGGCGCAGCGGCGGGACAACAGGTGACGGCGACAATATCATTGCCCCGACATATCGGCTAAGCGACCGCGATGCCACCGAATTACATCCCCGATCCGCAGACCACAGCACCCGGCTTTGCGGTAATGCGTCGCTTTCTGCCCTATCTCTGGCCCAAGGATCAGCCCGCGTTAAAGCTGCGGATCATCTTCGCGCTGCTGCTCGTGCTCGCGTCGAAAACGGTGCAGATCAGCATGGGCTTTGTTTACGGCGCAGCGATCGACCAGATGAAGCCGGGGCTTGAAGACGGTGTGATGCTCGCGATCGGGCTGATCGTTGCTTATGCCGGCGCGCGGTTTGCAGGCGTATTGTTCGATAATATCCGCAACGTCATATTCGAACGTGTCGGCCAGGATGCGACGCGACGGCTTGCGGTGCGCGTGTTCGCACATCTTCACGAACTGTCGCTGCGGTTTCACCTCAACCGGCGGACAGGCGCTGTCACCAAGGTGATCGAGCGCGGCACCAAGAGCATCGATACGATGCTCTATTTCCTGCTGTTCAACATCGCGCCGACGGTGCTTGAGCTTACGGCAGTGACGGTGATATTCTGGACTAAATTCGGCTTCGGCCTCGTCGCTGCAACGCTTTTGATGGTTGCCGCCTACATCATTTTCACACAGCGGGTCACCGATTGGCGAACCGAACTCCGCGTTGAGATGAACGACCTTGATACCGCAACCGTCGCGCGTTCGGTCGATAGCTTGCTCAATTACGAAACCGTCAAATATTTCAACGCCGAAAACCGCGAAACAGCACTTTATGGCCGGGTCGCCGAACGCTATGCCAATGCCGCCGTCAAATCTGAAAACTCGCTCGCACTGCTTAACGTCGGCCAGTCGCTGATCACCAATCTGATGATGGCGGGCGCGATGGGTTTTACTGTCTGGGGCTGGGCGCAAGGACGCTTTACAACGGGCGACGTTGTCCTCGTCAACACGCTGCTGTCGCAACTATTTCGCCCGCTTGATCTGCTTGGCATGGTCTACCGCACGATCCGCCAGGGACTGATCGATATGGAGGCGATGTTCACGCTGATCGATGCGCCTGCCGAGGTGGTTGATAAGCCCGACGCGTCCGCGCTGGTCATCTGCGGCGGTGCGCTGGTATTTGACGATGTCAGCTTTGCTTATGAGGCCGACCGCCCGATCCTCAAAGGCGTCAGTTTTGCCGTGCCTGCGGGCGGATCGCTTGCGGTTGTTGGCCCGTCAGGCGCGGGTAAATCAACACTCGCGCGGCTGATTTACCGCTTTTACGATGTGACCGGCGGCGCGATCCGCATTGACGGTCAGGATCTGCGCGACATCACCCAGTCGAGCCTGCGCGCATCGATCGGGATCGTGCCGCAGGATACGGTGCTGTTTAATGAAAGCATCGGTTACAATGTCGGATACGGTCGCGAAGATGCCCCCCAAGCCGAGATTGAGGCGGCAGCACGCGGCGCCGCAATCCATAATTTCATCGCAGCCCAACCGCTGCAATATGAAACGCCGGTCGGCGAGCGCGGTCTCAAGCTTTCGGGCGGCGAAAAACAGCGCGTGGCAATCGCGCGCACATTGCTCAAAAACCCGCCGATCCTGATCCTTGATGAAGCGACAAGCGCGCTCGATAGCCGCACCGAATCCGAAATTCAGGCAACGCTCGAACGATTGGCCAAACGCAGGACGACAATCACGATCGCGCACCGCCTCTCAACAATCGTTGATGCCGATGAGATCGTCGTGCTTGAGGCGGGGCGCGTTGCCGAACGCGGCACGCACGCAGGCCTCCTCCGCGCCGACGGGCTTTACGCCGAAATGTGGGCACGCCAGCAGGCCGAGCGTGAGGATGAAGCGGTGGCTGCAGAATGAGCGGTCTGGCGATATTTGACGCAGTGGCGCGCGGGGGTGCGTTGTCGCTGATGGCGCTGCTCGCAATTATTCTGGTGCGCGATTACCGCCACATCCGGGCGGCTCAAATGGCGGCGTTGCTGCTGATCGGCATGGCGTGCTTCGTAGTAGCCGAGGGGAGATTTGATTTTACGGTTAGTCCGCTTCGGATGGCGCTGGTCTTGGGCGAATCCTCGATTTCAGGGTTTTTCTGGCTGTTCGTGCGGAGCTGGTTCAACGATGAAACGCGCTTTGGCTGGCGCAGCTGGGGGCTTGTCGTGTTCACCCTGATCATTTCGATGATCAACATTTTATCATTCAACATGACCGGCAGCGTCAACTGGCCTGTTGACGCGCTGATGCGCGCGCTGTGGGTCGGGTTGGTGATTGCCGGACTGATGGTGGCATGGCGTGGCCGTGAGAATGATCTGGTCGAGGCACGGCGGCGATTGCGGACGACATTCGTCTGGGCCGTCGGTGTGGCCATGATTGCGGTCAATGTGATCTATTTTTATGCAAATGTCATCAACCAACAGCGAACGACAGCGTTCGTAACGGCGGCGATCATAATTGGGACTGCGTTACTTACCCTCTTCCTCGCCACCGCGCTGCTTGGCATTCGCCGTGCTGACCTTTTTGCGGCGGTCAAAGCCACCGCGCCGACGCCGCTCGAAGCCGATGATCCGGCGGCAAATGCTTTGGCACAGCGGATCGATCTCCACATGACGCAGCATTGCGCGTGGCGTGATGAAACGATGAGCATTGCCAAGCTCGCCGCAGCGATCGGTGTGCAGGAATACCGGCTGCGCCGCGTGATCAACGGCGCGATGAACTACCGCAATTTTGCAGCTTTTCTCAACGACTACCGTCTGCGCGAAGTGAAAGCAGCCCTTCGCGATCCGACCCAGCGCGACGTGCCGATATTGACGATCGCGCTTGATGCCGGGTTTGGGTCGCTTGGCCCGTTCAACCGGGCGTTTCGCGAACTGGAGGCGATGACGCCCACTGCCTACCGGCTGAACACGGCTGGTTGATTTCGAAATCGGCTAGCCGGTTTTGGATGCTGCGCAGACGCGCTTTCACCGATGTGTGCAGCTTCGCTCCAACAACGGGAGTGACACATGATCGAACCTATCAGCTGGGCCGACGCCGCGATTGGCACGTTTCAATTTTATCTGCCTTATGAGCTTGGCCGTTATCTGATCGGCGCATCGGTGATGAGCGCGGTCGTCTGGCTGCTGCTGCGCACCGTCTGGCGGACGCGGCGGCTTCAGGCGCGGACGTCGTCACGTGCTGATTTCAACCGTGAGTTCTGGTCATCGATCCGCAGTTGCATCATCTATGCTACCGTTTCTGTACCAGTGAGTTGGGCCACGCATCAGGGGTATCTACCCTACCCCGGAAACAGCCTTGGTTGGGCAACCAACCTGTCGCTGCTCGCGCTGATGATCATCGCGCATGATGCGTATTTCTACTGGACCCACCGGATGATGCACCATCCGCTGCTGTTCAAACGTTTTCACCGCTTCCACCACCGTTCAATCACGCCGACGCCGTTTACCGCTTATGCCTTTGCTATGCCCGAAGCGGTTGTGAACACGATGTTCGTTGTTCTGTGGATTGCGCTCGTCCCGACCCCAGGGCTCGTGACCCTGACATTTCTGACGATCCAGATCATCCGTAACGTGATGGGCCATGCCGGGCTTGAGCTTCATCCACGCTGGTGGCTCGCCTCGCCACTCACGCGCTGGATCAGCACCACGACGCACCATGACATGCACCACAATGCAAGCTTCAACCATAATTACGGATTTTACTTCACATTCTGGGACCGGCTGATGGGCACCGAGCACCCCGAATACGCCGCGCGATTTGAGCAGGCGACAGCGCGGCCTGAAACACAATCCAAAGTTCCAGAACTAGCTTAGTCTCCCGTTCTGACGCTTGGCCGGGGCGCGTAACGCGTGCTTCGGCCCCTTTATATTGACCCGTGGCAAACTCCCGTTCCCTGAGCTTGTCGAAGGGTCGTCCTGTCTTTTCGCGCACATCAAGCAGGAAGTGCAGCCCTTCGACAGGCTCAGGGAACGGGCGTTTGCACGTAGTCAGTCTCAATGAACCTTGGTATTACCGCCGTTCAAGCAAGCGCTCGACGGCTTCGTGGCTGCTGTAACTATCGGGCAGATTTTCGAGCTGCTTGCGAATCTGATCAAGCTCTTGTTCGGTGAGATGCTCGATCCCGATAAATTCATTGCGCGCGGCATCATTGGCGCGAATCAATTCGTCAAGCTTGGCCTGAATCGCAGCGCCGTCGCGATTCTGCGCATTCTGGATCACGAACACCATCAGGAACGTGATAATTGTCGTGCCCGTGTTGATGACAAGCTGCCACGTGTCCGAATAGCCAAACAGCGGCCCCGTAACGCCCCATACCACTATCACGCAAAGTGCGACGATAAACGCCAGCGGCTGCCCGGTGATGAAAGCAATCGCTGCGGCAAAGCGCGTAAAAAGCTTGTTCATATGATCATTTGCGGTTCCTAGCGTACCGCCGTCCAGACATAGCTGCGGCAGAAGAACGAGATGCAGCCTTTGACAGTAAGTGTCCCATCGGCATTGCGGAAGACCTTTGATTTATAGGATTTTCCGTTTTTGGGATCATAAATTCGCCCTTCCCACTGTGATCCGCGATCTTTGAATCCCGAAAGGATCGCAAGGCCGATCAGAGGCGCACTGCGCAGCTTGGGATCAGGATTGTTGCGATCGTTGGGCGGGCCATTGGTATCGGCAAGCAGCTTGGCAATGCGCCCGCACACGGCGTTTCCGCACGCACCGATTTCGATGACGCTGTCTTTCTCCGTCGTCAGCCAGCGGCCCGCGATCGGCGTTGCCGCACCAGCTGGAACCGATGTTACAACCAGCGCAGCAAGTGTCGCTATCATCAAAGGTGAGCGCATCATTGTCCTCTCTTGCAATCTCCAGCTTATGTGCAATAATTTGTCTTATGAAACCAGCCTTGATTTTGCTCACCGTGCTGCTTTGCAGTGCCGCCCCGGTTCATGCCGGAACCATCAGCGTCGAAGCGGGGGAAAACGCGCAGGAGCGTCTGCAAACCGCGTTGATCGATGCCAAGCCAGGCGATACCGTCGCGATTGGTGCAGGCCGGTTCGATCTGACCGACGGACTGTCGCTTGACGTACCCAACGTCACGGTGCGCGGCGCGGGCGCGACACAAACAATCCTGAACTTCAAAGGTCAGAAGGGCGCGGGTGAAGGATTGCTGCTGACGGGCGATGACGTGGTTGTCCGCGACTTATCGGTTGAGGATACGCGCGGCGACGGGATCAAATCAAAGGGCGTCAAACGCGCCGTCTTCGCCAATCTGCGCGTTGTCTGGACCGGCGGGGCAAAATCGACCAACGGCGCGTACGGCGTCTATCCGGTCGCGACGGTGGGCGTGCTGATCGACAATGTCTATGTCTCGGGCGCGTCTGACGCGGGCATCTATGTCGGCCAATCACAGAATATCATCGTCCGCAATTCAACCGCTATCGGCAATGTCGCGGGGATCGAGATTGAAAACAGCTTCGATGCCGATGTCTATTCGAACGTATCGATGCACAACACTGGCGGCATCCTGATTTTCGATCTGCCCGATCTGCCGCAAAAGGGCGGGCGCAACATCCGCATCTTTTCAAACCGCGTTGAAAAAAATGACACTGCCAACTTCGCGCCGCCGGGCAATATCGTCGCGAGTGTGCCGGTAGGCACCGGGATCATGGTGATGGCGAACCGCAACGTCCATGTTTACGCCAATGCCGTCGGTGAAAATGCCACCGCCAATGTCTTTGTCGTCGCGTATAAAAACGCCTTTACCGACGCGGGCTATAATCCGCGCGTCAAGGATATCGTGATTCGCGACAATATCCACGGTCGCGCGGGCTGGGCACCGGGCTTTGTTGGCGGCAAGGAATTATCCGCCGCGATGGGCGGAACGATTGCACCGATTTTCTGGGACGGTGTCGGTGGTGCTGCGGCTGGGGTCCATGTTTTCGACAAGGTGCCCGTACTAACGCTTGGCTTGGCTGAGCCGACATCGAAAATTTCAGAGGCCAAGCCGAGCCTGATCGATCTTTCAACCACGCCAGCCCCGCCAATGCCGCCCGCTGTCGTGCTGCCCGCATCAATGGAGGCGGCGATCAAGTGAACAAACTCGCCAGCGCGCTGTGTGCCGCGCTGCTGAGTATCAGCGCGGAAAGCCCTGCGCCGGTTAACGATGCCTTGATCCTCGGCGATACGCTGCCCCCGCGGCTGTCTGAATTTCACTTGCTCTCGGGGGCGCAGGGCCGCATACCGTCACCGCAGCTCAACGCGTACAGCCTCAATACGCCGCTGTTTTCCGACTATTCCGAGAAATTCCGCTTTGCCTATATTCCGCGCGGCAAAAAGGCGCAGTACCGCGCTGACGCAGTACTCGATTTTCCCGTGGGCAGCGTGCTTGTCAAAAGCTTTGGCTATCCTGCCGACATGCGCGCGCCGACCAAGGACATCCGCATCCTCGAAACACGCCTGCTGATCCGCCGCGCGAGTGGCTGGATTGCACTCCCCTATGTCTGGAATGCGGATGGCAGCGACGCTTTGCTCAAACGCAGCGGCACACGGATCGATGTCAGCTGGGTGCATAGCGACGGCGCACCGCGCCGCATCAGCTACAGCGTGCCCAACGTCAATCAGTGCAAAGGATGCCATAGCCTTGACGGCGCGATGACCCTGATTGGCCCCAAAGCACGCAATCTCGATACGAATTTCCTCAAGGTCGCGGCGAGCGGCGTCCCCGCGTCGATCAAACATATCCCCGCGTGGAATGATCCAAGCGCAGGCAGCGTTTCCGAACGCGCACGCGGCTATATCGACGTCAATTGCGCACATTGCCATAACCCGCGCGGCCCCGCGAGCAATTCGGGGCTGTTCCTCGAATGGGAACAAACCAATCCGGTCAGCTACGGCGTCGGCAAGCGCCCCGTCGCGGCAGGACGGGGCAGCGGCCGGTTTGATTTCGACATTGCGGCGGGGCATCCCGAACAGTCGATCCTGATCTACCGGCTCGCCAGCACCGAACCCGGGATTGCAATGCCCGAGCTTGGCCGCGCGACCGCGCATAAAGAAGGGATCGCACTGCTCAGCCAATGGATCAGCGCGATGCCAGCAAAGGAGCGCAAGTGACGATCACGCTTTATGATTTTTACCGTTCATCGGCCTGTTACCGCGTCCGCATCGCGCTCAATCTCAAGGGGCTGGCTTATCAAGCGATCGACACCAGCCTGACCAGCGGCGCGCACCGCCTGCCCGACTATATCGCCAAAAATCCGCAAGGCTTCGTACCGATGCTTGAAGTCGGCGATCTGCGGCTGACGCAGAGTATCGCAATCATTGACTGGCTCGATAGCCACCAGAGCGAGCCCCGCTTTGTGCCAAGCGAACCCGCAGAACGCGCGCGTGCAATGGCAATCGCGCTGAGCATCGCGTGCGATATCCATCCGCTCAACAATTTGCGCGTCCTCAAATATCTGTCGAACGAGCTTGGCCAGAATGAAGGCGTGCGCGATGATTGGTATCGTCACTGGGTGAGCGAAGGTTTTGTCGCGCTTGAAGCGATGGCCACCCCCGATACGCGCTTCTTTGGCGGCGATGCGCCGGGGATCGCCGACATCTGCCTCGTGCCGCAGATGTTTAACGCGCGGCGATTTGATACCCCGCTCGACCGCTTTCCCAATCTGGTACGAATCGATGCCAATTGCACCGCGATCGACGCCTTTGCCAAGGCGCATCCTGATGTGGTGCAGCCGTAGCGTTTGACTGAACCACTTTCGTCTCCCCGTGCTTGACACGGGGTTAGGCTTCTTGGCGGCACTGCAAAGCCTAACCCCGTGTCAAGCACGGGGAGACGATTTGATGTAAGGTCGTCACTCCCTAAACAATAACCACCGCCAGATGCCGACGACGGGCGCACCGAGGTAAGGGTGCGCCCAGCTTGCGAGCAGCCACAGCGCGCTGCCGATGAGGATAATCGTGCGCCCCGGCCACGCCGCGCGCCACGCAATCGCGCCTGAAATCTGTCCGGCAAACGGAATGAAGCGCGTCCGCGCGACCCAACCTGCCCAGGCACCGCCCATCAGCACGGCCTTTTTGCGGTCTTGACCAAGCGAACCGCCAAGCGCGAGGATCGCAATCCCGATCGTCAGGATCAGCACGCGCGGTTGCGGGCTGACGAGCAGATGCGTCACCGACCAAGCGGTGAAGCCCCACATCATCGGGTGGCGCGTGATCGCGAAAACTCCGCGTGCGGCAGCCTGCGCCATTGCTTGCGCACCGGGTTGCGGCAGCGCGGGATTGCCGATGATCGATCCGGCAAAGAGAATCGATCCGCCGAGCATGATCGCGCTCGCCAATGCCCAAATTGCGTCACCCGCAATCCATAAGGGCGCACCGGGCGGCGCACACCAGAACGCATAAATCACCCATCCGAAGCTCAACAGCGAGATCAGCGAATAGACCAGCTGAAACTTCACCGCGCCCAAAGCCGCGACCATCGGCGCGCGCAGCGGATGCGACATCACAAAATGCGTCCCGATAAACGCCGCCATCGCGACGAGCAATACCCCCATTGAACCTCCCCCTACCGATCAAATGCCTTGGGCAATGCGCCTTCCTGCGGTGTGGCATAGCGTGCGCGAAGCCGTGTCTGGCGTGTTTCGAGCGGTTGCGCGACGCCGTCGATCCAGACGCGTTCAGCCGCTGTTGACAGTTCAAGCGGATCGCCCGACCAGATCACGACATCGCCGCGACGGCCCAGTTTGAGCGAACCAATCTCGCCGCCCATCCCGATGATTTCGGCGGGCTTTGATGTGATCGCGGCAAACGCCTCGTCCCAGTTCAGCCCGGTCGCGCCGGGGATTTTGTTGAGTGCAACCAGATTACCCGCATATTGCAGGCCGTGCATCGCCTGGCGCGTATCATTATCATCGATCATGCCGATCGCCACATTGACGCCCGCCGCTTTCATCCGGCCAATGCTTGACTGGGTCGCGGCGATCATTTCGAACGACGCGGGCAGATCATTGACCGCCGACGCAATCACCGGGACATTCGCTGCGGCAATCTGGCGCGCGACGCGCCAGCCTTCGGATACGCCGACAAACACCATGTCGATCGCGGGAAATTCGCGGTGGAGATCAATCAGCGCGAGAATGTCAGTCGCGCTTTCAACGTGGATCAGCAGCTTCATCTGGCCGGTGATCACGGGAACGAGTGCGGCGGCATCGGCACGCTTGAGCAGCGCATCGTCGGGCAGTTTGCCAAGCTGATAATCGCGCGCTTCGGATAGTGCATTGCGGAAATTGGCATAGAGCGCAGGGCGGCTGCCGCCTGCGCGCCGTGCGCCCGCTTCACCAAATTCGGCAAACTGGAATGCGCGCGCGCGCGTGACGGGTTGGGGATCGGCCCCCGTATCGATCACCGCACCTTGCCCGCCAAAGATCATCGATCCGGCCTCGGGTGAAACGATCGCGCGCGTCACGCCTGCCGCACGGTTGACCGAGACGGCCTCGACATCAGGATTGATTGCCGGCGCAATATCGAGCGAAACGGCAAACGGCGATGTGCGCGCCGCGACGTCATTGCTCGGATCGACTGCGTCAACGCCCGCAAGGCCGACGCGTGAAAATCCCGCGACGATGCCCGGCGTCACCCATTTGCCCGTTGCGTCAACAATTGTTGCGCCTGCGGGGACGCTTACCCCGCGCCCGGCGGCAATGATCCGCCCGCCCGAGATAATGACCGTCCCCCCTTCAATCGGTGCGCTGCCATCGCCGATGATGACGCGGCCGCCGGTGATTGCGGTGGTTTGTGCGTCGGCGGGGAGCGCGAGCGCACCAGCCGCGACTGTGCAGAGCAGAGCAAGCGCCTTCACTTCACATCTCCTTCGCCGGGCTGGCCTAGCTCGAAATCGCTGACCGGGCGGCGTTTGGGATCCTTCGCCTCATACATCAAAGCGCCGTCGATCCACACCATTTCGGGGCGCGTGTAAACGCTCAACGGATTGCCATTCCACAACACGATATCGGCCATCTTGCCGGGG
>JAYVVW010000048.1:0-2478 GCA_043786595.1 Sphingomonadales bacterium
TGGCCGTAAAGTGGTGCTCTACGCGTCTTGCTACGGTGAATTTAACGATCAGACGCCGGGCGATGCCGCGATCAAGCTGCTCGCGCACAACGGCGTGCAATTGCGCGTTGAACATCCGCAGTGCTGCGGCATGCCGAAGTTTGAAAATGGCGATCTTAGCGCGGTGGCGGGATCGGCCGAGGCGGTTGCGGCGTTTTTCGGCCCGATGATTGATGCGGGTTATGACGTCGTGCCGCTGACGACGAGCTGCGCGTTGATGCTCAAATTTGAATGGCCGCTTTTGCTTCCGGGGAATGAGGCGGTGGCAAAGCTTGCCAAGGCGACGTTTGATCTTTCCGAAATCGTTGTCGACTTATCAAAAAAGCACGGACTCATGCCGATCAACGCAATGCCGTCAGCGATTGCGGTGCATTTCGCCTGCCATGCGCGCGCGCAGAATATGGGGCCAAAGGCGGTTGAGATGCTCAAACTCATCCCCGGCGCAAAGCCTCAGGTGGTTGAGCGTTGCTCGGGTCACGGCGGCAAATGGGGCATTTTCAAGGATAATTTTGCAACGGCGATCAAAGTGGGCAAGCCCGCCGCGCGATTGATCGAAAAGCAGAACCCCGATTATGTGGTGAGCGAATGTCCGCTCGCCGGGCCGCATCTCAAGCAGGTGATGGCTGCGGTCGGATCGGATAACATACCCGAACGCATCGGCCACCCGATTGAAGTAATGGCCAAAGCGTACGGTCTTTAGGAGCGAATATGCCACGCGAAACACATGATATTACGCCTGCCGATATCCTTCCGCTCGCGATCTGGGGAGAGCAGCGCCGCAGCCAGCGCACCGCAATGTCGTTCCTCAAGAAAAATCGCCGCGTCAGCGTCGGCCCGCACGCCACGCTCTATTTCGAAAATTGGGATACGATGTGGTATCAGGTGCAGGAAATGCTGTGGATCGAAAAGGGCGGATCGGATCAACTGGTTGACGAAATGCTGGCGTATAATCCGCTGATCCCGCAGGGCGGTGAACTCTCAGCAACTTTGATGTTTGAAATTCCCGAAGAAACCAAGCGGCGGCGGATATTGGCCGAACTTGGCGGGATCGAAGACAGGGTGTCGATCAGCATCGGCGGCACACGCATCGCGGGCCTTTCCGAAGCGGGTGCCGACCGCACCACCGCCAGCGGCAAAACCAGCGCCGTCCACTTCCTCCACTTCGCCTTCACCACCGACCAGATCACCGGGTTTTCAGACATGAACCAGGAAGTGATGATCCGCATCGACCATCCGAACTACGGCCACGCGGGGATCGTGGGCGATGCGGTAAGGGCTGAATTGGCGGGGGATTTCGGGTAGGGTCAGATGTCGTCGATGAAATAATCTTCGTCAACGCGCTTTAGGACATAGGTCTGGCGTACGCGCACTCCAACATCGTGCTTGACTGCGAATTCGGCAAACATTTTCCCGTCGATCAACACGATACGTTGCTGAACCTTCTCAATGTAGTTTCTCGCGCCGCTGGTAAATGTTGACGTGGTAACAAAGACCCCTTTGGAAGCACCTTCGCCAGTCATTGTGCCCACGAATGCTTGAAGCGCAGGGCGGTCAACGGTGTTGCCTGGTGCATATCGTTTGGCCTGAATATAGACGGCATCCAGCCCTAATGCGTCTTCATGAATTACCCCATCAATCCCACCATCACCGGACCGCGCTGTCAGCAAACCGCGTTCGAGGCTGCCTCCGCCATAACCCATCTTCAATAATAGATCGACGATCATACGTTCGAAAAAAGCCGGAGAAGCGGCGAGTACGCGTTCGAGTAAATCCTCGCGAATTGCCCCCTGAAGTTCTGAAAAGCTTTGATCAATCGATTCCTCTGGGTTCACTTCGAGAGGCGCTGGTTCAATGTTAAGCGCAGGTTTCGTTCCACCTTGGCGCGCCGCAGTTATCCACTCGTCAAATTCTGGAAATTGCATCAATGATTTGAGGTCAATTCGCGTTGGCACAGTCGTAAGCAGCAATTTTCCCCGTTCGGTGATGCGAAAATGTCCGCGGCGTGTGGCTTCAAGCGCGCCTGCGTGGAGAAGGTAACTTTTCGCCCAGTTCAGCCTATTGGCAAGAAGCGACTGACGACCGCTAGGCAACAGTTTCGCTAAGTCTTCCTCGTTCAACTTTAGCATTGTTGCAATGCCGGGCGTTAACTCGCGAACGCTCGTCTCACTGCAAAATTGGTCTGCGGCTGAAAGCAGCGGGCGCATCAGTGATTGATAGTCAGGAACCGCCATGAAAACTCCGAATTAGAGTGCAGTAATTGCTGCTAAACACTCTTAACTCAAAAACACACACATGTTGGAATTTTCGGTTCGCGCACGCTTCAATGTGAATCGGTGCGTGTGACGTGACCCCCAACTTTCATCCAGTTGCGATTAGAGCCTCGGCATCGTTGTTGCCCACGTGGGCAGGTGAAGCAAGGGGCTGCGTAGCGTAGCCTCC
>JAYVVW010000049.1:0-5984 GCA_043786595.1 Sphingomonadales bacterium
AGCCATTTTTGGGGGTTAAGGCTCAAGGCGAGTGCCAAAAAATGGCGGAAAACTGGTCGGGACGACAGGATTCGAACCTGCGACCCCCACACCCCCAGTGTGATGCGCTACCAGGCTGCGCTACGTCCCGACCGCCTTGGCCCACCGGTGGTGGATCAAGGAAGCGCGGGCTTTACGCGCGTGATCGGGACAAGGCAAGTCGTTCGGCTATTCACCGATCAATGTGCGCTCATTGCTTGCGTCATAGGCGCGGACGCTGATCCGCTTGATCGTTGCTTTGCCCACCGCGCGGTTAAAGATCGCCATATGTGGCGCCTTGCCGTGCGCGGCGAGCGCATCGGCGTCGCGCCATTTTTCCGAAACAATCAGCACGTCGGGGCGCGTGACATGGTGCGAAAAATCATATTGAATACAGCCGTCCTCGGCCTGCGTTGCGGCCATCTGCGTCGCCATAGCGTCGGTCAGGCGCGCGACATCACCTTCGCTCATTTCAATTATTCCGCTCACGATAATCATTGCCTCTATCCTCCAAAGCTTTTCACGACCGTTGCCGTTAGTGTTGCACCGCGCCGCCAGAACGTGATAGGCGCGCCATCAACTAGGGGGCGGCTTGGTGCTGCCCCCCTTCAGACAAGAGTGACGCTATGTTTGCAACCCCCGCATTTGCCCAGGCCGCTGGTACTGCTCGTTCGGGAGGTGCCGGGTTTTTCCTCCAGATCGTGCCATTGTTGCTGATCATGGTGATTTTCTACTTCCTGATTTTTCGCCCGCAGCAACTGCGTGTCAAGAAGCAGCGTGAACGGATTGACGCCGCCAAAAAGGGCGACAGCGTTGTGACGGCAGGCGGCATCGTCGGCAAGATTACCAAGGTTGACGGTGAATTTGCTGACGTCGAAATTGGCAAGGGCATGACCGTCCGCGTCGTCAAGGCAACGCTTTCCGATATCACTCCGCTTGGTTCTGCCAAGCCAGCCAACGATTGATCAGCCACAATGCTTGATTTCCCCCGCTGGAAGGTTTGGCTGGTCTGTCTGACGATTGCAGCCGGCATATTATTCGCGCTGCCCAGCCTGATCGGCCCGACGCTCAACAGCTATCTGCCAGCACGCCTTGCCCAGACCAAGATCAACCTTGGTCTTGATCTTGCGGGTGGTAGCCATTTGCTGCTCGAAGCCGATACCAAAGATGTCGCCAAGCAGCGGCTTGAGCGGATGGATGAGGCGGTGCGCACCGAAATGCGGCGCGGCGATCCCAAAATTGAAATTGGCGATATCTCGACCGCTGACGGCGTGCTTTCGTTCTTCGTGCGCGATGCGACACAGATTGATGCCGCAGTCGACCGCGTGCGCGCGCTGACCAACGGGATTGGCATTACCGGCCAGCGTGATTGGCAAGTTGCAGTGCGCGATTCGATCCGCATCGTGATGACGCCAACGCAGGCCGGACTTGATGATGAGGTCAACAAGGCGCTTGAAACGGCGCGCAATGTTGTCGCAAAACGGATCGATCCCAACGGCACGCGCGAAGTGACCGTGGTGCGTCAGGGCAGCGATCGCATCCTTGTTCAGGTGCCGGGCTTGCAAGATCCCGAAGGGCTTAAAGCGCTGCTCGGCAAAACCGCCAAACTTGAATTCAAGCTTGTCGACCTGACCGCGACGCCCGAACAGATCAGCCAGGGCATCGCCCCCCCCGGCAGCCAGATCCTCCCCTACCCCGACAGTGTAGGCAAGTTCATTGCGGTAAAGCGCAACGTGATGGTGTCGGGCGATCAGCTTACCAATGCCAATCAGGGGTTTAATTCTCAGAACAACCAGCCCGTTGTCGATATCAAATTCGATGGCCAGGGCGGTCGTAAATTTGCCCGCGTGACGCAGGATAATACTGGCAAGCCATTTGCAATGATCCTTGACGGTGTCGTGCTTTCGGCGCCGAATATCAACGAACCAATTCTGGGCGGATCAGCGCAGATTTCGGGCAATTTCACCGTCGAAACTGCGAACGAACTTGCGATTTCACTGCGTTCGGGCAAATTGCCCGTTGCGCTGAAAGTGATCGAGGAAAGCACCGTCAGTCCCGAACTTGGTAAGGATTCGATTAGAAGTGGGGTTCTTGCCGGGATCGTCGCAACGATTGCGCTCGTGATTTACATGCTGCTCACCTATTTCCGGTTCGGTGTTTACACCACGCTGGCGCTGTTTCTGAATGGCATTTTGGTGCTCGGCGGGATGGCGATGTTCAATGCCACGCTCACCTTGCCAGGGATCGCCGGCTTCGTCCTCACCATCGGCGCGGCGGTTGACGCCAATGTACTGATCAACGAACGGATTCGTGAGGAGGTGCGGCGCGGACGACAAGCGCTGCAAGCCGTTGAATTCGGATATAAAGAAGCTTCGACCGCGATTTTTGATGCCAATATTACTAACGTGATTTCGGCGATCATCCTGTTCTGGTTTGGGTCGGGGCCGATCAAGGGTTTTGCGGTTGTGCTAGCAATCGGGATCATCACATCGGTGTTTACCGGGGTGACGTTTACGCGGCTGATTGTGGCCGATTATCTGCGCCGCAACCGGCCAAAAACGCTCAATATTTGAGGGGACTTTAGGTATCATGCGCCCAATCAAGCTTGTTCCCGACAATACCAACATCGCCTTTTTGCGCTGGCGCTGGGTTGCGCTTGCGATTTCGACATTCCTGATCGTCGCGTCGATCGCGCTCGTGTCGGTTCGCGGGCTTAACTGGGGGGTTGATTTCGTCGGTGGCCAGCAGATGCGCGTTAGCTTTGCCAAGCCGGTCGATATCGGTGAATTGCGCGTCCGGCTTGAAAAGCTCAACGTGGGCGATGTCACGATCCAAGAGCTTGGCAACAGTCAGACGATGAACGTGCGCATTCCGCTTATCGGCAGCAGCAATCCGATCGGCAAATGCCTTGGCGGCGGCGTCACTCCGGGCGGACAGGCGCTCGATACCAATAAGATCGCGACGAAAGTGCGTGCGGCGATCGTCAATGGCTATCCCGGAGTCAATATCGGTTCGGTCGCCTCGGTTTCGGGCAAGGTGGGCTGTGAACTGTTCAGCACAGGATCAATTGCACTTCTGCTCGCGATGGCTGGTATCGCGCTTTACATCTCGTTCCGATTTGAATGGCAGTTCGGCGTCGGTGCGCTGATCACGTTGCTGCACGATGTCGTTTTGACCTTCGGTTTTTTCGCGCTGACGCAGTTGCAGTTCGACCTCAATGTGATCGCAGCGATCCTCACGATCATCGGCTATTCTCTCAACGATACGATTGTTGTCTATGATCGGATTCGCGAAAATCTGAAGAAATACCGCAAGTTGGCGATGGAGCCGCTGATCGACCTTTCGACCAACGAAACGCTATCGCGCACGGTGACGACGTCGCTCTCGCTCGTTCTCACTTTATCGATCCTGCTGTTCCTTGGCCCCGATATGATTTTCGGCTTTACCGCAGCCATGTTGCTTGGGATTGTGATCGGAACATTTTCATCGTTCTACATTTCGAATCCGGTGCTGATCTGGCTCAATGTCGGGCCCAATAGCTTTGTTCCCGCCGCGTCGCCGGGTAATGCAGAGCGCGTGACCAAGCCCGAAGGGTTTGTGAAATAGCGGGCTCGGCATCTCTGCGCTTGGCGGCAGGCGGATCGCACGCTAAGACGCCATCCATGCGTAAACTTCCCTTGCAGAATTTCGCCCTGCTGACGGCTTTGGCCGTTGGTGTTTCGCTCGCCGGTTGTGCTGGAGGCGCGAAGGTCAAGCGCGATACATCTTATGTCGCGCGTGACGTTGACACATTATATGCAACAGCGAAGGAACGGCTTGACCGCAAGGATTACAAGCTTTCCGCTGCGCTGTTTGACGAAGTCGAGCGCCAGCATCCCTATTCGATCTGGGCACGCCGTGCGCAGTTGATGAGCGCATTCAGCTATTACCTGCTGGGCGATCGCACCGAATCGATCAATTCAGCCACGCGGTTCCTGTCAATCCATCCTGGCAACAAGGATGCGCCCTACGCTTATTATCTGATTGCGCTCAATTATTACGAGCAGATTACCGACGTATCACGCGATCAGAAAATCACGCAGCAGGCGCTTGATGCGATGGGCGAGTTGATGCGCCGCTATCCGGGCACGCGCTATGCGCAGGATGCAGGGCTAAAGGTCGATCTGATCAACGATCACCTTGCCGGCAAGGAAATGGAAGTCGGCCGCTTTTACCAGCGCCGCGCGCAGTGGCTTTCGGCAGTGATCCGGTTCCGCGAAGTCGTCGACAAATTTGATACGACAACGCACACACCCGAAGCGCTGATGCGGCTCACCGAAAGCTATCTGGCGCTTGGTGTCCCCGAAGAAGCCAAAAAGGCGGCGGCAGTGCTCGGTAATAATTATCCGGGCAGCAAATGGTATGAGCGCGCTTACGAATTGATGCAAAAGCATCCCGTCTGATTTTCGGGCGATGCTAATCCGCCTGTCGATCCGCGACGTCGTCCTGATCGAAGCACTTGATCTCGAATTTGGCGCTGGTCTCGGCGTCCTGACGGGCGAGACTGGTGCTGGAAAATCGATCCTGCTTGATGCACTCGGCCTCGCGCTCGGCGGCCGTTCGACAAGTGCGCTGGTTCGCCACGGTGCCGCGCAAGCGAGCGTTTCGGCAAGTTTTGAAGCTTCGACCGGTGCGCTTGCGATGCTTCACGACAATGCGCTTGAAATCGAATCGGGCGAACCTTTGATTGTCCGCCGTACGATCAAGGCCGATGGCGGAAGCCGGGCGTTTATCAATGATCAGCCCGTCTCTGCCGCATTGCTCCGCGATATCGGCGCGACGCTCATCGAAATTCACGGCCAGCATGATGACCGCGGCTTGATCAATCCGCGCGGTCACCGTGCCTTGCTTGATAGTTTCGCGCGCGCAGATACCAGCAGCGTGGCAAAGGCGCATGGCAGGGTGATCGCAGCGCAACAGGCGTTTGAGGCTGCGCGCACCGCAATCGAAGACGCCGAGCGCGACCGGGAGTGGCTTGAACACAGCGTCGCCGAACTCTGCGCGTTCGCCGCTGAACCCGGCGAGGAAGCGAGCCTTGCCGAACGCCGCGCCGCGATGCAGCGCGGTGAAAAAATCGCAGCCGAGCTTGACGCCGTCACTGACCATGTCGACGGAAGCAGCGGCGGGCTTGCGTCACTGCGGCAGGCCGCGCGCATCCTTGACCGTATTTCAGAAGGCGATGCGACGCTTACCGAGGCGCTTGCCGCCGTTGACCGTGCGATCATCGAGGGTTCGATGGCCGATGAATTGCTGCGCGAAGCTGCGCGTAGCTTGATATTTGATCCCAAGCGCCTCGATGCCGATGAAGCGCGGCTATTCGAACTGCGCGGGCTAGCGCGCAAGCACCGCGTTCAGCCCGATGATCTTGCCGCGCTGACGCTTGATCTATCGAACAAGCTTGGCTCGATCGAGGCGGGCAGCGAGGGGCTGGCCAAACTTGCATCCGAAGTCAAACGCACACGTGATACTTACACACAGTCAGCGCGCGCTTTGCATGACCGCCGCGTTGAGGGTGCGGCGCGACTTGATGCAGCAGTTGCAGCCGAACTTGCTCCGCTTAAGCTTGACGCTGCGCGGTTCCGAACGATCGTTGCCGAGCAACCCGAGGCGCACTGGGGGCCGCACGGGATTGACCGTGTCGAGTTTGAAATCTCGACCAATCCGGGTGCGCCGTTCGCGCCGATGGTCAAGATTGCAAGCGGCGGCGAACTTTCACGCTTCATCCTCGCGCTCAAGGTTGCGCTTGCCGAAGAAGGCAGCGCGGCCACAATGATCTTCGACGAGATTGATCGCGGCGTCGGCGGTGCTGTGGCAAGCGCGATTGGTGAACGTCTGTCGCGTTTGTCGAGGCGTGCGCAATTGCTCGTCGTCACGCACAGCCCGCAAGTCGCAGCACGCGGCGCTTCGCACTGGCTGATCGCCAAAAG
>JAYVVW010000050.1:0-7152 GCA_043786595.1 Sphingomonadales bacterium
CACCCGTCATTGCGAGCGAAGCGCGGCAATCCAGTCTCTGGTGCCGCTGGATTGCCGCGCTTCGCTCGCAATGACGATTCACATTTCTTGCACGCCGCTCTACCCCAACCACTCGCCAAAAAACGCCGCCGTTCGCGCATCCGCCAACGCGGCACCCGCTTCATCGCGCCGTGCGCCCATTTCTGCGGCAAAGCCGTGATCGAGTCCCGGATAGTCGTGCAACGTCACCTTGGGGTGACCCTCTAACCCTGCGTGGATCGCGGCTTGGGCCTGCGCGCCAACGAAATGATCGGCGGTTGGGATGTGGAGCATCAGGGGGTGCGCGATCGCGTGCGATTCGCCGAGCATCTGATCGATCATGACGCCGTAATAGCCGACACTTGCGCTGATGTCGGTGCGACACGCGGCCATATAGGCGAGGCGTCCGCCAAGACAATATCCGACGCAGCCGACCTTTGAGATGCCTTGCGCGTGGAGCCATTTGATCGTCGCTTCGATGTCGGCAACGCCCTCATCGGCATTATAAACGCCGAAATATCCAAAGGCCTCCTGAAGCTCAACCTCGACATCGGGATCAAGCTCAATACCGGGCTTGATCCGCCAGAACAGGTCGGGCGCGACAGCGAGATATCCCGCCTTTGCCCAAGTGTCGCATTTCTGGCGAATGCCGCCGTTGACGCCGAAGATTTCCTGAATAACGATGATTGCGGCTTTGGGCGTGGCTTCGGGCTTTGCCACATAGGCGTCAAACGAGTCGATCTTGGTCATTGGTGAATGCCTTTCCTTGTTCGAATGCGATGAGCCAGGCTTTGGTCGATGGACCAGCCCCGCCCGAATAATATTCGGGCCCGCTGCTTGATGTCACGCGGTGGCAGGGGACGATGATTGGGAAGGGATTACGCCGACATGCCTGCCCGATCGCGCGCGGTGCAGATGATGCGCGGTGTGCGAGTGCGCCGTAGCTCATCGTCTCGCCGTAACCGACGCCGATGATCGCATCGCGCAGTGCATTCCCCCTGATGCTCGCCAACGGTTTGAGCGGTAAATCAAAGCCGGTGCGCTTGTTCGCAAACCAATCGGCAATTTGCGCGGTCGCTTCGTTGAGGATTGCACTGTGCAGTCTCGGTTCGCGCACGCTGCCCGACGGATCAATCCGAAGTGCTGTCAGCCAGCCCGCGCAGGCATCGATTTCAATCATGCCGATAGGCGTTGCGATTGTCGCGGTTTCGAGCGAAAAGGTCATTGGCACCGTGTAGCATTTGAGCCGCCCCGCGCTCAAGCAAGGATATTCAGAATGAAGTTCAACATTGAAATCGATTGCACACCCGAAGAGGTTCGCCGTCTGGTGGGGCTTCCTGATCTGGGCGGCGTCCATGATGTTTACCTCGGCAAGATCAAGGATGCGATGGGCAAGGGTGTCTCGCCCGACATGGTCGAATCGCTCGTCCGCAATTGGTCTCCGATGGGCGACGCTGGGGTTGATCTGGTCAAATCATTCCTTGGCGGCATCGCGACATCGAAAGCGAAGGGGCCAAAGACCTGACCGCGCGGCCAATGCGCGACACGATTTTCGCGCTTTCAAGCGGGTTGCCGCCCGCCGGTCTTGCCGTCATCAGGATCAGCGGGACAGGCGCACGGATTGCGCTCAGCCGGCTGGCAGGTCGGTTGCCCAAACCAAAAGTGGCAACGCTTGCGCGGCTTTTTGCATCCAACGGTGAAATGCTTGACCATAGTCTGATCCTTTGGTTTCCGGGCCCCAGATCGGTGACGGGCGAAGACGTTGCTGAACTCCACCTCCACGGCGGGCGTGCGGTCGTCGCGGCGGTGCTGGCCCAACTTTCGGTGATCGACGGCTTTCGCGGAGCAGAGCGCGGAGAGTTCACGCGCCGTGCGTTTGAAAACCAGCGCATTGATTTGGGTGAAGCTGAAGGACTGTCCGATTTGCTGGCGGCGGAGACCGAAAGCCAGCGCCGCAGTGCTATGCTTCTTGCGCAAGGTGCGTTGGGCACTTTGGCCGCGCGCTGGAACAGCTGGTTGCTTGCGGTTTCAGCGCAGGTTGAAGCGATGCTTGATTTTTCTGATGAGGATGATGTTTCCGATCAGTCGACCGAGTCAATCGCTACTCAAATCGCTGAACTATCAGACGAGATTGCGCACCATCTTGCGCGGCCGACCGCAGAAAAGATCAAAGACGGCGTGTCGATCGTGCTGGCGGGGCCGCCCAATAGTGGCAAATCGACACTGTTCAACGCGCTTATCGGGCGCGAGGCGGCGATCGTCTCCGACATTGCGGGAACGACACGTGACCGGATCGAAGCGCCAATGTCGCTTTCTGGCAATCCGGTTGTGTTTGTCGATACCGCTGGGCTGCGCGACGATTCGAACGACGTCATCGAGCGCATCGGGATCGAGCGCACATCCTCGTCGATTACCAGTTCTGACATCCTGCTATGGCTCGGCCCGCCGTCGCAATGTCCGCCGCACCAACGCACGCTGCTTGTCGCGGCGAAATCCGACATAATGCGGGATGATCGACGCGAGGGCATCCATGTGTCGGCGTTGACTGGCGCGGGGGTCGACGCGTTGTCGCGCGCGATTGATCGTCAAGTCATCGAAATTCTGCCGCGTGACGGTGAACTGGCGCTCAACGCACGACACCGCGAAATTTTGCGCGATCTGCGCGCGCGATTGGCCAATGTCCGCGCGCAATCTGATCCGTTGTTAATCGCCGAAGGCCTGCGCACCGCGCGGATGACGCTCGATCAATTAACGGGTCGCGCGGGCGTTGAGGACATGCTTGATGCACTATTCGGGAATTTCTGCATCGGAAAATGACTGTTCCACGTGGAACAATTGACGCAGCGCCGAACCACGCCTAGCGGTTTGACCATCATGAAAAGCTATGATGTCATCGTCGTCGGGGGCGGCCATGCGGGTTGCGAAGCGGCTGCTGCTGCGGCGCGGATGGGCGCGTCGGTCGCGCTTGTCAGCTTTGATCGCAAAACGATCGGTGCCATGTCATGCAACCCGGCGATTGGCGGACTTGGCAAAGGCCATCTCGTTCGCGAAGTCGACGCGTTCGACGGCTTGATCGCGCGCGCCGCCGATGCCGCAGCGATCCACTACCGCATGCTCAACAGTTCGAAAGGCGCGGCGGTGCGCGGGCCGCGTATCCAGGCCGACCGGAAGCGCTTCAAAACCGCGATTGATGCGCTGCTCAGCGGCTACAGCAATCTCGAGATCATCGAGGCTGCAGCGCAATCGCTCATGTTCGACGATTCAGGCGATCATGTTCGCGGGCTTAGCTGCGCGGACGGTCAGGTGGTTGTGGGTAAGACCATCGTTCTTGCCACGGGCACGTTTCTCAATGGCCGGATGTTTTGCGGTGAAGAACGGAGTATCGGCGGACGCATCGGCGAAGCGGGTGCGCAGGCGCTGGGCGATCAGCTCCGCGCACGGAATCTGCCGATCGGACGTTTGAAAACCGGCACACCTCCGCGGCTCGATGGCCGGACAATAGACTGGAGCCAGCTCGACCGTCAGCCGGCTGACGACGACGCATGGACCATGTCTGACCTCGGGTGCGGACGCGTCAACGCACAACTGTGGTGCGGCGTCACGCGCACAAATTCGGAAACGCATGCGGTGATCCGCGCGGGCCTTGGTCGGTCGCCGCTGTTTGGCGGTGACATTGCGGGGCAGGGACCGCGCTACTGTCCGTCGATCGAGGATAAAGTGCACCGCTTCGCCGACCGCGACAGCCACCAGATATTTCTCGAGCCCGAGGGAAGCGACGATTGCTGGGTCTACCCCAACGGCGTGTCGACGTCGCTGCCAGCCGATGTTCAGTTGGCGATGATGCGAACGATCAAGGGCCTTGAGGCCGTGGAAATAGCACAGCCGGGCTATGCGGTCGAATATGATCATATCGATCCGCGCGCGCTTGATCACAGCCTTGAACTCCACAGCATCGGCGGGTTGTTTTGTGCGGGTCAGATTAACGGCACAACGGGCTATGAAGAAGCCGCCGCGCAAGGATTGGTTGCTGGGATCAATGCTGCCGCTAAAGCATTGGGCAAGCCCGCACTCGTCCTTGATCGCGCGACGTCATATATTGGCGTCTTGATTGACGACCTGGTGTTGCAGGGGATCACCGAGCCATACCGGATGTTGACCGCGCGCGCCGAATACCGGCTCCGGCTCCGCGCAGATAATGCGGCCACACGGCTAACTGGTATCGCGATTGCTATAGGCTGCGTTGGCGGTGAGCGGGCGACGTGGTTTGCAGCGTGTGAGGCCGACCGGCTGAGGTTGATCGCGCGATTGAATGGTATCAAAGCGCATGATCCACGCGCCGCAACGCTCTATGATCTGATTCGCGTTGCAGCGATTGACTATGATCAATTGCTCGCGCGTTGCCCCGAATTTGCCGCCGTTGATCGCCGGATTGTTGACGAAGTGATCGAGGACGCACGCTACGCGCCGTATCTCGCGCGGCAGGACAGCGAGATCCGCGACCTCCGCGCCAATCAGGGTGTCGATCTGCGGAACTTGGATTACCACCACATCGCCGGACTCTCGACTGAGATGGTCGAAAAGCTAGCGGCATCGCGCCCGTCAACGCTTGACGCAGCAGGCCGAATCCGCGGGATCACGCCTGCTGCGCTCGCGATCCTGCTTGTCCATGCACGCCGTGCTGCGGCATGATCGATGATGCAGCGGCGATTGCCTGGCTTCAAGACGCATTGAATGTTCCACGTGAAACAATAGCGCAGCTTGACGTGCTTCGCTCGCTCGTGATCGCCGAAAACGCACATCAAAACCTGATCAGCGCGAGCAGCATCGCCAGTTTCTGGACGCGACACATCGTCGATTCGGCGCAGCTTCTGCCCTTGGCGGCCAGTGCCCGGGCGGGCGCGTGGCTCGACCTCGGAACGGGTGCCGGTTTCCCCGGTTTGGTAGTGGCATTGCTGTCTGACCGGCCAATGATCCTCGTCGAATCGCGGCGCAAGCGGTTCGAGTTTTTGCTCGCAGTGACTCAGCACCTCAAGCTCGACCATGTTTCTGTTCACGGTGGCACGCTGCAATCACTTGCAACACGTATTGTCTCGGTCATCAGCGCGCGTGCGTTTGCGCCGCTACCAAAACTTTTGACGCTCGCGCACCGTTTTTCCCGAAATGAAACAATCTGGCTGCTCCCCAAAGGTAAAAGTGTCGGCGACGAGATGGAATTGATTAGCGGCACGTGGCAGGGTAGGTTCCATGTGGAACCATCGATTACCGATCCTTTTTCGGAAATAATCGTCGGAACGTCGGTTAACCCGGTGAGGACGTCGCACAAATGATACGGATTGCAGTGGCGAATCAAAAGGGCGGGGTTGGAAAAACCACAACCGCGATCAATGTTGCGACCGCACTTGCTGCGACGGGATGGCGCGTTCTGCTGGTCGATCTTGATCCGCAGGGCAATGCCTCGACGGGTCTGGGTATCCACCAGGCCGAGCGCGTCCGGTCGAGCTATGATCTGTTGCTCGGCGATTGCACGCTTACCGAAGCGGTGATTCCGACGCGTATCCCCCGGCTCGATCTGATTGCGTCGACCGCCGATCTGTCGGGCGCGGAAATTGAGCTGGTCAATTTTGATCAGCGCACGCACCGGCTGTTGCACGCGCTTGAAACCGCACCGCCGGGCCGGTGGGACATCATGATGTTCGATTGCCCGCCATCGCTAGGGCTGCTCACCTTGAACGCGATGGTCGCCGCGCAGTCGTTGCTTGTCCCGCTGCAATGTGAATTTTTTGCGCTCGAAGGATTAAGCCAGTTGCTCCAGACGATCGAACGCATTCGCGGCCGATTTAACCCGACGCTTTCAATCCTTGGTGTTGCGCTGACGATGTATGATCGCCGCAATCGCCTGACCGAACAGGTGGCAGAGGATGTCCGCGCCTGTCTGGGTAAAGCGGTGTTTGATACCGTGATCCCGCGCAATGTCCGCCTTTCAGAAGCGCCAAGCCACGGGCTGCCGGCGTTGATTTACGATCATCGTTGTTCGGGATCGGAAGCCTATATGGCGTTGTCACGTGAATTGATCGGTCGGCTACCCAAAGCAAAGGTTGCGGCGTGAGCGACGATAACATCATTCCACTCAAAAAACGGCCGATGGGGCTTGGCCGCGGGCTTTCAGCATTGCTCGGTGAGATTGAGCGTGAAGAACCCATTGGGCCGAATGCCGTTCCCTCGGCTGGCATCATGATGGTCGAAGTCGGCGATTTGATGCCGCTCAAAGGGCAACCGCGCAAGCATTTTGACGATCGCGCACTTGATGAGCTTGCGCGATCGATCGAGTCGCGCGGGGTATTGCAGCCGATTGTCGTGCGCCCCGCGCCAAACGGCTTTTCGGGCTATCAGATTGTCGCAGGCGAGCGGCGCTGGCGTGCGGCTCAGCGCGCGCGGCTTCATTCGGTGCCCGTCATTTTCCGCGATTTCGATGATCGCACCGCGCTTGAAGTTGCGCTTATCGAAAATGTTCAGCGCGAACAGCTTAACGCGATCGAAGAAGGCCAGACCTACGAGCGACTGATCAGCGAGCATGGCCATAGCCAGGAAGCGCTCGGCAAATTGATCAACAAATCGCGCAGCCATATCGCCAATTTGATGCGGTTGAGCGAATTGCCCAAGGCTGTGCAGGATATGCTCGCCGAAGGTGCGCTGACGATGGGGCATGGCCGTGCGCTTTTGACATCGGGCGATGCCACGTCGCTCGCCAAACAAATCGTTGAGCGTGGACTTTCGGTGCGTCAAACCGAAGCGCTTGTCAGAAAAACAAAGGCGCCGCGCAGTGATCGGCCAGCCAAACCGTTATCAGCCGCCGAATCAGATATCACCGCGCTTGAACGTCAACTGGCCGATATGCTCGGGCTAAAGGTCAAAATTGATCATAGGGTAAGCGATGGACAGGTGACGCTTCATTATTCATCGCTCGAGCAGCTCGATATGATATGCCAGCGGTTGAGCGGCGAACCAATTTAGCGCGCGGTGCTTTTAATCTGCACCACTCGTCATCAACTCAGTTGAGCATCTCTGATTTGAGCGTTTGCGATTATGATGAGTTTTCGCATGGTAGCGGTGAGTGCGACGATGGGTTTTTTACCA
>JAYVVW010000051.1:0-27476 GCA_043786595.1 Sphingomonadales bacterium
ACAGTCATCCTCAACTATTTGAACAACCATATCGAAACGCCACCAGGCTTCAGCCCCTCGCCATGAACCTACCGGCGTCAGCCGGTCTGTCATTCAGTCATGCGAAAAAACGGAACTGAAAAACCAACTCGAGCCGCTGTGGCATCCCGTCCGAACACTGTTTCCGAAGATTTAGCCGCAGGTCGCTCTATTCGACACGCGCCGAGTTCAAATAGTCAAATCATGCCAGAGAATGACAACCGGCATCGTATTTCGCCATCGGCAAAGTTCTATATTGTTCAACTCATGGGTATTTGGCTTCATATTGATGAGTCAGCAGAACGCACGATTAAGCATGGCAGTGGCTTGCGAAAAGTCAGATTTGAAAACAAGGATTATGAGCTTCGACGTGCTGCTGACTTTCAACCATTTGTCAGACGTTTCCTTCAATTTGGATGTTACGCCTACATCGGAGGAAAAACCGTCAACTCCGAGAAAGAAATGAAAAGGATTCTGCCGCAGAATTTCATTTACGTGGCATCTTCCAAAGCGTGGGAAGTTTTTGAAAATATGCGAAAAGAAAATCGTGAAGGCAACTGAATGGTCATACTTTTTTGCATCGTAAGCTACGATTCTAAACCTCAATTTACTTTTTTTGCGATAATACCTTCGCCGCTCGATTCCAAAAAGTCCCCGCCATCTAAATTTCAACAAAACCGCCGTGCGCAAGTCTTTGCACGCCACAGCACTATGATGTGATTCTCGATCTTGTGCTTGTATCATAGCGCCCCAAGTCTGTTTGGATCGTTCCATTCTAGTCCTGTGAGTCGCAGCATGATGATAAGAGAAACAGCGCAACCCCCATTGAAAACCGTTCCCGAAGCAAATGGCGTTGTCGATATTGTGTGCCTTTCTAGCGCACCGCGACGCAGTCTGGTGCAAATAGCGTCACAGGGTCTTGCGTGCGCGCACGACATCGCCAACCTTCAAGCAATCACCACAACCCCGGTTCTGTATTGGGAGCAAATCTATGAATGCTAACCCCGACCGTATCGTCCGCATTAAAACCGTTCTCAACCGGACTGGTTTAAGCCGTTCAACGATGTATCGCAAAATCAAGGAAGGCACTTTCCCGCGCTAAGTGCCGATCAGCATCAACGGCGCGGGATGGCGTGAATCGGCGATCAACCTGTGGATCGAAGACCCTGCTGCCTTTCATATGCGCGTGCGCGAATTGGAATGACGGTTGCGGTTTCAACCTTATTCTCGATGATTTCGATCACAAGGTTCGCCAACCGTGCCAACGCGTCTGCCTTTTCATCCTCGTAGCAATAACGGTCATAAACGCCTTCGATCCCCGCAATTGCATGACCCAATACCCGTTCGCTGATGTCGGGCCGGATGCCCGAACGTGCCATCAATGATTTGGCTGTCCGGCGAAGATCATGTACGGTCCAATTTGGCAGCGGCGCGCCGTTCAATTCAGTCAGCCGCTGATCGAGTTGGGCCTTAGCCTTGCTGTAGCCATTAAGCGGCACACCGCCGCGTCCGGCAAAGACATAATCGCTGTCCTCGCAAACTGGCTGATCCATGATAACGTCGCGTGCCAGTGGCGGCAGCCGCAAGGATTGCGCATTGGATTTCTCTCGCGGCTCGGTCAGAATTGTCCAAGTGCCATCGTCGCTGATTTCCTGCCAACACATCGACAAGACCTTGCCGCGCCGTTGCGCCGTAAGCAATGCGGTGCGCAGCATCCCGCCATAAACGCCGACCTCTGCGCTTGCCTGCCACAGGAATCTCAATTCCCGGTCGTCAAGGGCGCGCCGCCGCGCGCGTTCGCTTGGCCGAGTGCGGCGCATCCCGCGAACGATGGGCGTGGTGTAGGTTTCTTCGAGCGCCATTGCTGATCTATGCCAGTGTTCAACATATGAACCATTGTACTCCTGCGTAGGCAGGAGCCTAGTCCAAGCAAGAATGTGCAGCTTTGCTGCACGTCATTCCGGGTCTGGACTCCTGCCTTCGCAGGAGTACGGAAGATGTAATCATCGCACCTTGGCGCTTGAGTCCCCTTACGGGTCATTGTCGCACCCCGCTACGGCCCCCACGAACGCGCGGTCAGCGTCACTGTTTGTGCTGGCCCCAGTGACTCAGCCGACGTTCCCAGCGCAAAACCATACTTCCCGGCGGCGATTTGCCATTTGCCGCTTTCCCATTCGGCAACGATGCGCGGTTCGATGGTAAGAATGACCTTTTTTGACTCGCCTGCGGTCAGCTCTACGCGGTCGAACGCAACCAGACGCTGCTTGTGCTGGCCACCTACTGAAACGAGATAAAGCTGGGGTACGTCGGCGCCCGCTTTCGCGCCGCTATTGGTGAGCGTGAAACTGGCCGTGATTGTTTTGCCCGCCGATACCTTGAGTCCTGAATGCGCAAAGCTTGTGTAGCTGAGGCCAAATCCGAAGGGGAATAGGGCTTTTTTGCCTTCGCGCGCGTTCCAGCGATAGCCAAGGTCAGACCCTTCGATATCGTAATCGGCTTCAAGGTTTTGATCGGCACCTGACCGGCCCTGAAAATCTGGCTCGGTCGTATCAGTCCCGTCAAGCTTTGGACGGGGAAGGTCATTGACGCTGGCAGGGAATGTGATGGGCAGACGCCCACTGGGGTTGATTTCACCAAACAGCACAGCGGCGATCGCCTCTCCGCCCTGTGTCCCCGAATACCATGCCTCAACCACGGCTGCAGTTTGATCAAGCCACGGCATGGCAACAGCACTACCCGTTTGCAACACGACAATCGTGTTGGGGTTAGCCGCAGCAACAGCCGCGATCAGCGCATCCTGACCGCGTGGAAGCGATAGATCGGGCTGATCATAGCCTTCGGTTTGCCACTGGTTGGCAAAGATAATCGCAACATCAGCTTGTTTTGCGCTGTCCACCGCATCTTTGATATAAAATCCGGTGCGGAATGTTATCTTTGCGCCTTTTGCCCGTGCCTTGATCGCGTCAAGCGGCGTTGGACCGCGGTGATATTGTTCGGAAATGAACGCTGAAAACGCCCCCGTTCCGCCCCGTGACACCGTCGCCACTCCGCCGCCATCGCCGTGAACCTGGCTCGATCCGCCGCCGGATAATATGCCCGTATCAGCAAATCCGCCGATTACCGCAATGCGTTTCGCTGACGTTGCCAGCGGCAAGGCACCTCCGCGATTTCGCAACAAGACAATGGCTTGTTCGGCAACAGTTTGCGCAATCGCAGCGTTCGCTTTCCGGTCGATCACGCCGCCGGGCCGCGCGGGATTTTTGTCGACGCCATTTGCATAGATTGCGTAGAGAATCCGGCGGTTCATATCCTTTAACCGTTCGCGGTAGGCTGGATCGCCGGCGGCTGCTGCTTTCAATTCGGCCCCGAAAAATAGTTTGGGATCAAGCTGGGCACCCGATTGCTGGTCTAATCCTTTGAGCGCAAAATCAAGGCTGCGAACCGCGCCCCAATCAGACATGACAAAGCCTTTGTAACCCCAGTCCTTTTTCAACACCTGGTTTAGCAGATAATCGCTGCCGCATGCCTGCGCGCCATTGACGCGGTTATAAGCGCACATCACCGACCCCGGTTGCCCCTTTTCAATCGCGATCTCGAATGCAAGCAAATCACTTTCGCGCGCGTTGGCGTCGCTGATTTTGGAGTTCACCGATTGACGCGCGGTTTCCTGACCGTTGAGCGCAAAATGCTTGATCGTGGAAATGATGTTGTTTGACTGAATACCCGCAATCGCTGCACCCGCCAGCAGGCCAGTGTGGAGTGGGTCTTCGCCGAGATATTCAAACGTCCGCCCGTTGCGCGGATCGCGCATCAGATTGGCCCCGCCTGCGAGCAGGACGTTAAAGCCCTTCGCACGCGCCTCGCCGCCAATCATCGCGCCGCCCTGGCGAAGCAGCGCAACGTTCCATGTTGCCCCCATTGCCGTGCCCGAAGGCAGCGCCGTCGCCCCTTCCTTGCCGCGCGCACCCATGACGTAAGACACGCCCAGACTGGCATCGGTTTCGGTCAGGTTCGGGATGCCCAAACGCGCCACGCCGGGAACAAAGCCCGCGCCGGGTACCGAGCCTTCGGGTGCGCCCGGAAAAAACGGCGGCGGCATGATGCCCAGCGTGATGATCGCGCGCTCGGCTTCGGTCATCGCCGCTTCGGTTGCGGCGGCGCGCGCGGCGGGGTCTTGCGACTGTGCGATGGCAGGCGTTGCGATTGCGGTCGTCAGCGCGATTAAAGTGATTGAACGCATTATGGTTCCTTTCAGGCGGGATTGCGCGCCGACCAGCCATAAGAAGCGATCAGCAGATAACAGAGGGCAGGGATGACAAGTGATGTCGCAAGGCTGGTGACATCGGCAACCACGCCTACCAAAAGCGGGATCAATGCGCCGCCAACAATCCCCATGCAGAGCAGACCCGAACCTTGGGGTGTCTTTTCACCAAGCCCTTCGACACCAAGGCTGAAGATCGTCGGAAACATGATGGCGTTCATCAATCCCACCGCGAGCAGCGCCCATCCGGCAACATTGCCAGAACTTGCGGCGGATATCAGAGCCAGCGCCGCTGCCCCGCACGCGACCGCCGCAAGGACTTTGCCCGGCGAAAACATCCGGAGGACAGCAGCACCGATAAACCGGCCAGCCATCGCACCGCCCCAGTAAAGTGCGATCAGGCTGCTCGCGTCAACTTCGCTGACGCCCATCACGCCGGGTTGCGAGAGATAGTTGATCAGCATCGAACCAATCGCGACCTCAGCGCCAACGTAAAGAAAAATCGATGCAACGCCGCCCGCCAATCGCGGCAAACGGAGCAATCCGAAGCTACCACCCATCGCCGTCGCAGCCTCGGCATTTGCGGGTAACTGGTTGCGCTTTACCCAGAAGAATGCGGCCATCGCACCAAGCGCGAGTGCAATTGCGACATAGGCCTGGCTAACCGCATCTGTTTCGTTGCCGGGCGTCGTGGCACCAAGGATGAGCGCACCACCGATCGGCGGAAAGATGGTCGTACCAAGCGAGTTGAACGCCTGCGCAAAGGTCAATCGGCTATGCGATGTGGCACTGCTGCCCATATTTGCAATCAGCGGATTGGCAGCCACTTGCAGGATCGTGATGCCAGCGGCGAGGATGAACAGCGCGGCAAGGAACGTCGCGTAAATCCCCGAACCCGATGCGGGGATGAACATCAAACAGCCCGCCGCCATCACGCCGAGACCGATGACGATGCCCTTGAGATATCCGACCCGGGCGATCAGTTTTCCCGCCGGAAGCGAGACGATGAAATATGCCGTGAAGAATGCGAACTGTGTCAGCATCGCCTCAGCATAGCTTAACTGAAACAAGCTCTTGAGCTTGGGGATCAGGACATCGTTGAGACTGGTGAGGCCCCCCCACAAGAAAAACAGCGCGACCACGGCCGCCAATAGAGCGACGGGTGCCGCACCGTTTTCGTGCCTTGGTTCACGGGCCGCACTGCAAAAATTATCCAAACGCGCTCTCCAGTTTCACCGATCTTGAGCCGGCGTATCGTTGTTACGCACACGGGCGGGTGAATCAAGGGGCTGTGCGAGCCTCGGCGCGAACGCTGCCCAGATTGCGTCTGACAATCGCCCAGCGATTGAGCGCTGCAAAGCGCCCATCGTCGATGATCAGGATGGCCTGCGCTATAGCCCGTTTACAGCGAGTTGCGAATCAGCGATCAATGCTGACAATTCGGCAACCAGAACATCTGCAACAACGGGTTTGATTCGAACGATCAGGTCGGGATAAAGCGCTGCGAGCGCGGTCGGGATGCCGATGCCGCTTTGCAGGATCAGCGGCACTTGGCGTTGCATCAAATGTTCGACAACGGGAAGAACAGTACCGTCGGTTAGGTTCACATCCATGATAGCGCCAGCGACCGTATGTGTCTCAAGCAGCGTCAGCGCTTTCTTGACGCTCGCCGCAGGGCCAACGACTTCACCGTCAGCTTCCCTGATAGCATAGGCCAACGCCATGGCGATAATCGGTTCGTCTTCGACGACGAGAATGGGTGAGCGATTTAGCACGAATTTGGCCCCATCAGACGTTTGAACGCGTATCAAACGCTAACCCGTGCCATCGCCAATCGTTCCACCTTGACAGAGAGTTTGATGATCAATCCGCTCGGATTCCAGTCATAGTCGATCTGACCGTCGAGTTGTCCCTTGATGCTGCTCTCTGCGAGCATACTGCCAAATCCGCCGCGTTTGGGCGGTGCGTCAATGCGCGGCCCGCCGCGCTCGACCCAAGTCAGTTTAACGCGCTGCTTGTCGATCACCCACGAAACGGCGACCGTCCCTGCAACTTGCGAAAGTGAGCCGTATTTGGCGGCGTTGGTCGCAAGCTCATGCAATACCATTGAAAGGCTGGTAACGGCATCGCCGCTGACCGTGACATCAGGCCCATCAACGGTGGCGCGACCTCGCTGCCCCGGCGCAGTTACCCCTGTGAGAGGCTGCAATATCGTTTTGACGATTTCGCTCAAGCTGGTGTCGGCTACGTCATTACTTCTATCAAATCGTCTTGGCCGAACAAGATTGTGCGCCAGCGCCATTGCAGTCAAACGACCTTGAATGGTCAGCGCCATATCTTTGGGCGATGTCGCAGATTGCACACTGAGTGATACGATACTCCCGGTGACAGCGAACAGATTTTTGACGCGGTGATCCATCTCCTGCAACAACAGTTCCTGTTGCTGATCATGGCGTACACGCGCACTGACATCGAGAAAAATCACTCCCAGCCTGCGGCTCGCGCCGTCGTCAAAGCGGAAGGCGTAAACTTCGAGGAAGCGCCCTTGTGCCGCGAATTCACGCTCAAAACGCACGGGCTCACCGGTTTCCCAGACTTTGTCGTAGATATCGCACCATCCCTGCGCTTCGTCCCGCCCAATGTCACGGATCGTTCTGCCAGTGGGGTTGGCAATCCCGCTTTGCTGTTCAAATCCGGGATTGGCGGTCAAATAACGATAATCGCTCGGCTCGCCCGCATGGGTATCGAGCTTGTCGAGAATGCAAAAGCCTTCATCAATCACATCGAACAGCAACCGGTATTTCGACTCGCTCGTGCGCACGGCCTCGGCAGCCGCCTGACGGTCGGTAATATCGACAAACGTCAAAACAACGCCGTCAATGACATTGGCAATCGTGCGATAGGGGCGGATGCGCAGGATGAAGGTCGTTTTGGTGCCTTCAAGCGTGACTTCGCGCTCGATTGACGTGAGCTTGCGCAGCACGGTTTTCACATCGCGTTGCAATTCACGGTAATCGAGCAGGCTGACAATTTCGGTGATCGGGCGGCCGATGTCGGCATCGCGCAGATGGAAAACCTCATTGATACCGCGCGTAAAGCGTCTGACGCGCAGGCTGTCATCAAGAAACAAAGTCGCGATTTCGGTGCTTTCGAGAAAGTTTGACAAATCACTGTTCAGTTTGACCAATTGCTCGTTCTTGCTCGCAATTTCGGTGTTGATTGTCTGCAATTCCTCGTTAACTGACTGCATTTCCTCCTTCGCGGTTTCCAGCTCCTCGTTCGACGATTGCAGTTCCTCGTTTACCGATTGATATTCTTCGTTTGAGGATTTCATCTCCTCATTGGCGGTTTCAAGCTCATCGACCATTGATTGAAGCTGCATCCGCGTCGTTTGCAATTCTTGCTCAAGCGATTGCAGCGCTTCAACCGATTGTCCGCTAAGGTCACCGGTCTTTGGCTTGGCCAAACCCGGACCGGAATCATGGAGCGCGAGGACGACATAATCGGCCTCCGATCCCTTCTCACTCAGCCGTTCGGCGATCATGCTGACGAGGCGAGGCTTGCCGTCAATGCGGACCGGCACATCGCCTCGCCTGACGGGTTCGCCTCCGGTGCGCACTTGCTGCAACAGGTCGCGCGCCGCCGGGCGGAGGGTTTTGCGCAAAATGTCGAACAGCGCAAAGCTTGCCGGCCCCGGGGAGGGTTCGAGATAGGGGCCGACGGCACCGCCAGAAAAGCGCACGATCTTGTTGGCGCGGTCAAGCAGCAGATGCGGCGGTGACTGCTTTTCGATGATCCGGCGGATGGACTTGTCAATCTGGTCTTCGTTCGGCGTCACCTGAACCTCGGGCGCGGCGCGTTCCATTCTTCTGTTTCCTGTAGAAAAGGGTGGCAGTGATGTTGCCGCGACGTCACGCCGTTCGAATATCCGGTGCTTTTTGTCGCAGACACCAAACAGCTTGGTGGCGCGTGTCACCGATTCAGACGAACCGAGGAACAGCTTGCCCGCCGGTTTAAGCGCATAATGGAAAGTGTGCATCAGCCGATCCTGCATCGGTGCATCAAGGTAGATCAGCAAGTTCCGGCAGGAAATCAGATCAACTTTGGAAAAAGGCGGATGTTTGATCACGCTATGCGCAGAAAAAACGCACATTTCGCGTATTTCGGGGGCGATACAATAATCGTCGCCTTCCTGGGTGAACCACCGTTCCAAGCGGTCATCAGAAAGCCCCGCAACGGGCTTTCGGTAGCGACCAGCGCGTGCCTTTGCAATCGCACGTTCGTCAAGATCGGTGCCAAAGATTTGCACTTTGGGGTGGGGGCGCTGCGTGTCGATCGCTTCGCGCAAGAGGATGGCAATTGTATAAGCTTCCTCGCCAGTGGCACAGCCGGGCACCCAGACACGAACGTCATCACTTGCGTTTCTCGACGCCATTAGCGCTTTGAGTACAGTTTCATTCAATACGTCAAAAGAGTCGGGATCGCGGAAAAAATGCGTCACGCTGATCAAAAGCTCACGCAGCAGCAGATCAAGCTCTTCGGGCGTCTCTTTCAATCGTTCACGGTAAGCTTGAGGCGTTTCGACCTGCAGCACCTGCATCCTGCGCTGGAGCCTGCGCACCAGCGTCTTTTCCTTATATTCACTAAAGTCATGGCCCGTGCGCGCATGAAGCGCGCGCAGGATCGAGGCAATTTGAGAGGCCGCGTCCTTGTGGACACCCTCATCATCCTTTCCGTCCGCAACATTTGCCAAATGGCGCTGGTGCGAGATGATCCGTTCGGGCATCGCTTCAACCGCGAGCACTTCATCGACAAGCCCGGTGTTGGCAGCGCTTTCGGGCATGCCGGGCAACGCATGGCTATCATATTCGGCCTGCGCGAGCGTAAGACCGCCGTGTTCCTTCACCGCCGTCAGACCGATTGCGCCGTCGCTGCCCGTGCCTGACAGGATGATGCAGATCGCATTTTCGCCCTGATCCTCGGCCAGTGACTCAAAAAATGTATCAATCGGGCGACGGCGATTACGCGGCGGAGCGGGGCGGACTATTGTCAGGCAACCGCCGTCAATCGTCATCGTTGCATCTGGCGGAATCACGAAAACGCAATTGGGTTTGACCGCAACGCCGTCGGTCGCCTCTATCACATCCATGCTCGTCGATTTTCCGACCAGTTCAGCCAAAATGCTTTTATGATCGGGCGATAGGTGCTGAACAAGTACGAACGCCATACCCGAGTCGACCGGCATTGCGGCGAAGAAACTTTTGAACGCTTCGAGCCCGCCCGCAGAAGCACCAATGCCAACGGTCAGAAACGCCGACGTATCGCTAGGTCGCCCGGCTCGAACTTCCTCGGGTCGCAAGGTGCTGGAACCAGGATTCGGTCTATTGTGCGGCGTTGACCCCATAATTCTATTACCAAAATCGTCTGACGATGAGAGCGATTGTCCCATTCATACGCGCATGATGACAAGTTGCGAGTCAATTCGGCACACTCGCTCAGCGAACGCATCGCTTGCTCGATACAGCGCTCCATTGCCAGAAATTGCGCCGCCATCAAGCCTGTATAACAGCCGAAAATCGCATTGTTCGTGGTGGCCATCATTGATATGGCAGCAGGCGACAACACATCGGTCGGGATGGGGAGGAATGAAATGCGCGTAATTGTTCTTGGTCTGGCAATCACACTTTCAGCGACGAGTTCGGCAGAAGCATCGGGCAGCTGCACCGCGTTGATCGCAAAACAGACTGCGGTTAGCCGCGCGACCGACGCAGGCCTCGTGGCGCGACTCGGTAAACAGAATGTCGTCGCGACCGGCATCGGCTCTGTGATGGCCGAAGCGCCGTGGCGACTGGTATGGGCAACGCCACACGATGCCGAACGCGGCGTCTATTTCTTCCGGCGTTCGGGCAAAGGCAGCCTGCGCCTGATCGACATTTGGGGTGGCGTACTCGCGCCAGGCGAGCGTAGCGACGGCGTCGACTGGGCACGCAAACTGCGTGGCGGCGGACCATCTGCTCGCTTGGCCGGATGTTTCGCCGATGCTGTAGTGGCCGGGAATTAAGTGTTTTTGCTGAAACGAGGTATGAGTAGCAACGAACGCTGACAGTGCGGTGCCTGGCGAAGGAGTTGGCAGGTAAAAGCTGGTATCGACGAGTAATCGGCCGTTCGCCAACGCGCGATTCATTCCTCGAAACTTGCCTTTCGTCCAGTTCCACTTCTTGCCGGAAGGTAACCGGTAAAACTTTGGTGACGGGCTGCTTCGATGGTGCTAGAGATACTAGCCGCGGGAGGAATTATGGATAGAACGCCCAATTTGCGCGCCGCACTGGCGGCGATGATTTCCGACTATCGTAATGGCGAAATACCGACACCGGACGATTCGCATGTTGATCGTTGGATACCGCAATTCCCGGCAGCGGTGCGTGATTCTATTCTCTCAGAACTGTTGCATGTATTCCGCTGGACCTATTTCTCGCGGGCCAAAGTGCAGACCTTCATTGACAGCATCGTCGTCAATGCTAACTTCGCAGGCACGGATCCTTGTGCATTTTGGCAAGGCGTCAAGGTTTTGAACCTGCAGACGGCCGGACACAGCCAGAAAGACATGCTGACATTGCTGGGAGACTCGCTCCAGCGACAATGCGGGCTCGCGATGGAATTGTGCGGTATTTCGCCCCACACTTATTTGTATTTAGACGATGCCGTTTTTTCCGGTGGGAGAGTGCGATCCGATATCATCAATTGGGTTAAGGGCACAGCCCCGGCCAAGGCCAAACTCGTCGTGCTGGTGATTGGTTTGCACAAAGGTGGCGAGTGGTATTCAACGAAGATGGTTCAGGAAACTGCAAAGGATGTTGGCAAGACAATCGATTTGAGTTGGCGATACGTCGCATTTTTGGAGGACCGCAAAACAGCTGTCAACAATTCCGACGTGCTGCGGCCCACCGCCATTCCTGTCGACCCGGCGACACAAGCTTATGTGGCTGGGCTGAAACAGGCGCCGATCATTCGTGCGGTTGGCGGAAAGAGTCCTATCGGTGTATTTTCTGGTGAACCCGGTCGTCATCTTCTGGAGCAGGAGTTTCTCACGGCCGGCGTTCGTGTGCGAGGCATGTGTCCACACCTTAATGACTATATGCGACCGCTAGGGAACATGCTGTTTGAATCGCTCGGGTTCGGGTCCACAATCGTCACCTATCGGAACTGCCCAAACAACGCACCTTTGGTTTTCTGGGCGGGCAATCCGCGGTATCCGCTTTTTCCACGCAAAACCAACTGAGGCCCATGAGCGAGACGCAGATTCGAAACTACCAATCCAAGGATGTCGTTCGGTTCCGGAAGACAGCCGAGGAATTTGGCGGGCTATCAAATATGGCACCGGGCTTCCCCGTCGTCGTGCTCGGACACCGAATCCGAACCTCCGAGGCGCTGTATCAGGCGTGCCGCTTTCCGCACATGCCAGAGGTTCAGCGGATGATCCTCAACGAGGCAAGCCCAATGACGGCAAAGATGCGATCTAAGCCTTATCGGACGGATTCCCGGCCCGATTGGGATGACGTTCGTGTCAAAGTGATGAAATGGTGCCTACGCGTAAAGCTAGCTTATAACTGGCATAAATTTTCCGAACTGCTGCTGTCGACCGGCGATTGCCCCATTGTCGAGGACTCCCGTAAAGACAGCTATTGGGGAGCTACGCCGCAGGACGATGACACGTTGAATGGACAGAACGTTCTTGGGCGCCTGCTCATGGACCTCCGCAAGAAACTGCGTGAGGACTCTGACCCGCTCCGCAGCGTTTCTCCTCTTCAAATCGGCAACTTCTGCCTGCTTGGGGAGTCAATTTCCATGATCATTTCACCGCAGCAGCAAAAAAACGCTGTAGTCCGAAGCGATAACGAAGAACCGCTGCAGCGCGCATTTCTTTAAGGTGTCTGACCGCTCACCATCCATCAATTCAGCGCGCGCCAGCCTTCGCTCTGGTTGCAGCGACGTCAGCTATGGGCAGCCGATGATCCAAAACCCGTCTGTCCGCTCCCCACGACAAACCCGCCCTTCCGATAGCCATGTTGTTCCGTTTTCAATCTCGTGGAATGCGCTTGTTGTTCGGTACACGATTTTCGGGTTCGGCTAGCGATGGGCAACGGCAGCGGCGCACCTTATTCCGCATCAAAGCGTTTGACAAGTGGGATTTGTTCCTGTTGAGTACCTCCGTTGGTCCTGAGTAGCCACTGAGCCTGTCGAAGTGGTGTATCGAAGGGCCGCACGGGGGGAGCGTCCTTCGATACGGGCTTTCGACAGGCTCAATCCCTATTCAGGACTAACGGGTCAAGCTAGGCGCAACTTCTTAAGCATCAACAAAATATCAATCGCGCTCTTTGTCTTCGGTCGGGTCAGTAGCGGCAGCCTTGCGTTTCTCGGCGGGTTTGCGCTTTTCAAAAACCTTGGCAAGTCGCACTTCATCTGCATCACTCAGCCGCTTCGCAGCGGCTGGGAACATTTCTTCTTCTTCTTCGGTGATGTGGTGATCATATTTTGAACGCAGCTTTTTGAACGCTGCCTCCCACGCCGCGCCACCGTCTTCGAGACCGCAAATTTGGGTGATCATGTCATCAAGTTCCTTGTGTTCGGATACTGAATGGCGCGCATCATCCTGAAGCTTGGGATCCGTCATCATTGTTGCGTAAAGCGATTGTTCTTCAGCGGCGGCATGACCCGAAACTTCGACGCGGAACATCTCAAATAATTTGATCCGCTTGGGCGCTCCGCCCTTTTCAGCTGCGATCGCGCTGAGCAATTCGCGGTGATAGTCGTGGTCGGTCTTGAGGTCGTCAAAAATTGTTGCTGTGCTCATGCTAAACTCCCAGTTGCGGGAGTTAAACGCGCGGTCGCGGCGAATGATCCATCAAAAATGTGTAACCATTTATCTGTTTCAGGCGTCGATCGCTTCTTCGCTCACACGCGCGGCATTTTCCTGAATGAAGTTGAATCGGTGTTCGGGGTTTTTGCCCATCAACCGGTCAACCAGATCGCGGACGTTGGCGCGCTCTTCATATTCCTGCGGTAGCGTGACCCGGAGCAATGTACGCGTTTTGGGGTCCATCGTGGTTTCGCGAAGCTGACCGGGATTCATTTCACCCAAGCCTTTGAAACGGCCGATATCAACCTTTTTGCCCTTGAATGGCCCAGCCTCGATTTCAGCACGGTGGGCGTCGTCGCGCGCGTAGAGCGACTTTGCCCCAACGGTCAGCCGGTAAAGCGGTGGCTGCGCAAGGAACAGGTGACCGCGACGGACGATGTCGGGCATTTCCTGAAAAAAGAAGGTCATCAGCAGCGTCGCGATGTGCGCACCGTCAACATCAGCATCGGTCATGATGATGACGCGTTCGTAGCGCAGCATATCGGCGTTGCAATCCTTGCGCGTGCCACAACCCAGCGCGAGCGTCAGATCGCCGATTTCGCTGTTTGCACGAATTTTGTCCGCCGACGCCGAAGCGACATTGAGAATTTTTCCGCGGATCGGCAAAATCGCCTGCGTCTTGCGGTCACGCGCCTGCTTGGCCGAACCGCCCGCGCTGTCACCTTCGACGATATAGATTTCTGTGCCAGCCGGATCATCCGATGAACAATCAGTCAGCTTGCCGGGAAGGCGCACCTTGCGACCCGATGTTGCAGTTTTGCGTTTGACCTCTTTTTCGGCCTTGCGACGCAGACGGTCATCCATCTTGTCGAGAACAAACGCGAGCAGCGCCTTGCCGCGATCCATATTGTCGGCAAGGAAGTGGTCGAAATGGTCTTTAACCGCATTTTCGACAAGCCGTGCGGCCTCGGGTGACGTCAGCCGGTCCTTGGTCTGGCTTTGAAACTGCGGATCGCGGATAAACACCGAGAGCATGATCTCGCTGCCCGTGATGACATCGTCCGCCGTAATTGCCTCAGCCTTTTTCTGGCCGATGAGCGCGCCAAAGGCGCGTATGCCCTTGACGATCGCTGCGCGTAACCCTGCCTCATGCGTGCCGCCGTCGGGCGTTGGGATGGTGTTGCAATACCAGCTATAGCTGCCCTCGCTCCAAAGTGGCCATGCGACGGCCCATTCGACGCGGCCAGCGCCGTCGGAAAAATCCTGATTGCCGGCAAAAAATTCCGCAGTGGCACATTCGCGGTCGCCAACTTGTTCGCGCAAATGATCGGCAAGCCCGCCAGGAAATTGAAACACAGCTTCGGCGGGCGTTTCATCGCTGATCAGTTCGGGCGCGCATTTCCAGCGAATTTCGACGCCCGCAAACAAATAGGCCTTTGACCTTGCGAGGCGGTGGAGCCGCGCGGGTTTGAAATGCATTTCGGGGCCGAAAATTTCGGTATCGGGAATGAACGAGACGCTGGTGCCGCGACGATTGTTAACGGGGCCCAATTTTTCGAGTGGACCCAGCGTGATGCCGCGCGCGAACGACTGGCGGAAAAGCGCCTTGTTGCGCGCAACCTCAACGACGGTGGTTTGCGATAACGCGTTAACCACCGAAATACCGACGCCGTGGAGGCCTCCCGATGTCGTGTACGCTTTCCCTTCAAATTTGCCGCCCGAATGGAGCGTCGACATGATCACTTCGAGCGCCGACTTATCGGGAAATTTGGGATGCGGATCGACGGGAATGCCGCGGCCATTGTCGGTGATTGTCAGGCGGTTGCCCGGCTCTAGCGTGATTTCGATCCGTGACGCATGGCCCGCGACGGCTTCGTCCATCGAATTGTCGAGCACTTCGGCGGCAAGGTGGTGAAACGCGCGTTCATCGGTGCCGCCAACATACATGCCGGGGCGGCGACGCACGGGCTCAAGCCCTTCGAGCACCTCGATATCGGACGCGTTGTAGCTGGCGGTTGTGCTGGTTGCGCTGGTGAAAAGATCAGACATTGGGATTGCTATACGAGGCAGTCTCGCGCCGTGGCAAGCGCTACCCGCGCGTTGCCTGGATCACAGCATCAGTGGCGCGCAATGCCGCGAGAATGCGTACCAGATGCGGTAAGTCATTAACCTCTAGATCAATCACGAATGTGTGGAATGTCGTGTCGCGCTGCTCAAGCCGCAGGTTGAGAATGTTGGCTTTCTGATTGCCGAAAATGCCCGCCATCACGCCAAGCGAGCCAGGTTCATTTTTGAGGATCACGACCAGCCTTGCCGCCGCGCCGTCTGTACCATCGCCCCACGCCAGATCGAGCCAGTCGGCATCAATCCCGTCGGCGAGGCTCTGGCAATCAATCGTGTGGACCATGATCATTTCATCGGGGCGGCGCAGCCCGACGATCCGGTCGCCTGGTATGGGGTGGCAGCATTCGGCAAGTTGGTAAGCGACGCCGGGCGTTAGTCCCTTGATTGAAATTGCTTCACGCTGCGCTGCGGGTGCGGGTGATGCTGCCGACCCGGGCATCAATGCTTCCATCAGTTTGGCATCATCAACCGTCCGGCGCGCAATCGCGATCATCAATTCCGCCTCATCGGGCAGGCCGAGCCGCTTGATTGCTTCGGCCTGCGCGCCCGCGGCAAGCCGGGTGGGCAAACGCTTGATGATGTCATCATAGATTTTACGGCCGAGCGCGATCGATTCGGTACGATCCTTGACGCGAACAAACCGCCTGATCGCTGAACGCGCTTTGCCCGTTACGGCAAAGCCCATCCACACCGGCTGTGGCTGCTGTGCCTTTGACTGAAGGATTTGTACCTGATCGCCATTTTCAATCGGCGTGCGCAGCGGAACGACGCGGCCATTGACCTTTGCGCCAACAGCCTGATCGCCAATGCTGGTATGGACGGCATAGGCAAAATCGATCGGCGTCGCCCCTTTGGGAAGCTGGATCAGCTCGCCTTTGGGCGTGAACGCGAAGATGCGATCCTGATACATTGCCATGCGGGTGTGTTCGAGCAGCTCTTCGGGCGTCCCCGCATGATCATCGACGATTTCGACGAGATCGCGTAACCAGCTTACTTGCGTGTCGGGTGCTTCACCATTTTGTTTGTACGACCAGTGCGACGCAAATCCGCGTTCGGCCTGTGCGTGCATATCTTCGGATCGTAGCTGAATTTCGATCCGCATCTTCTCACTATGGATCACGGCGGTGTGCAAGCTGCGATAGCCATTGCGCTTGGGCGTCGAGATATAATCCTTGAAGCGTCCGGGCACCATTGGCCAGCGGCGGTGGATGACGCCAAGCGCGGTGTAGCAGCTTTCGGTATCGGGCAAAATCGCGCGGAACGCCATCACGTCTGAGAGCTGTTCAAAGCTGATGTGGCGTTCTTGCATCTTGCGCCAGATCGAATAGGCATGCTTTTCGCGGCCAATCACGCTCGCTTCGATCCCCGCGCGCGACAGAAGCAGTTTGATCCCTGAGCTGATCCGCGCAATCCGGTCTCCACCACCTTCATGAAGCTGGCCAAGCCGCTTGGTGATCGAAGCATAGGCTTCGGGTTCAAGCTGTTGAAATGCGAGCGTCTGCATCTCATTCATGAAATCATACATGCCGATCCGCTCAGCCAGCGGCGCATAGATGTCCATCGTTTCGCGCGCAATCCGTCGGCGCTTTGTCTCGTCCTTGATATAGTGGAGCGTGCGCATATTGTGCAGCCGGTCAGCCAGCTTGACGAGCAGAACCCGGATATCATCCGACGTTGCAAGCAGAAATTTACGTAGGTTTTCGGCTGCGCGCTGATTTTCAGTCAACGCTTCGATCTTCGAAAGCTTGGTCACACCGTCAACGAGCCGCGCGACATTTTCGCCAAATTTCGCTGCAATTTCTTCATGTGTCGTGAGCGTGTCTTCGATTGTATCGTGGAGGATCGCCGTTGCGATCGTCTGATCATCAAGCCGTAATTCGGTGAGGATACCTGCCACTTCGATCGGGTGGCTGTAATAAGGATCGCCCGACGCACGTTTCTGGCTGCCATGCTTCTGCATCGAAAATACATAGGCACGGTTGATCAGCGCCTCATCGGCGTCGGGATCATAGGCCTTAACCCGTTCCACCAGTTCATATTGCCGGAGCATGTTCTATGAGTGGTTGCCTGTGCTGCGCATTGCAAGCTGTTTCCCCAGCAAAATGTTGATTAGAGTTAACGAATGGAACAATCAGCCCCCCCGATATTTTAGGAACTATCATGCCACTGACCAACGACAGCGAAATCGCCCAGCTTCTTGCCGACACGCAGAGCATTGCCGTTATCGGCGCATCGAACCGCCCTGAACGCGCAAGCTACGGCGTGATGAAGTTTCTGATCGACCGGGGATACCGCGTTATCCCTGTTAATCCGACACTAGCAGGCGAAATGGTTCATGGTCAGGAAATCCTGTCGACAATGGCCGCCACCACAGGCGAGATTGATATGGTCGATATTTTTCGCAACAGCGAAGCGGCGGCGCATGCGGTTGACGATGCGATTGCGCTTGGCGCTAAATCGGTCTGGATGCAGCTTGGTGTTATCAACGAAGAAGCCGCTGCACGCGCCGAGGCTGCCGGGCTCAAAGTTGTGATGGATCGTTGCCCGAAAATTGAGCTTTCAAAGCAGAGCTGATGTTCGCATCTTGTGTCGGCTGCCTACCAACCCGATATTAAAGCGGGATGACGTTAAGTTGAACAGCTTGTCCCGAGCGAAGTCGAACCGTTCGTCCCGAGCGAAGTCGAGGGATGTGCTACGCGTACAGGTGTCTCGACTTCGGCCAATTGGCCGAAGTTTATTCTGAGCGAAGTCGAAGGGCTCGACACGAACGGAGATGTTTCGACTTGAAGTCAGCGTGGTCTCAACGGGTAACGATAGGGTGATTTATGACTGAACAAGCAAGCTGCATTATTGCGGGTGGATGTTTCTGGTGCGTTGAGGCTGTTTTCCAAAGCCTTGACGGCGTGACCGGTGTTGAAAGTGGCTATATCGGCGGAAGCAATCCAAATCCGACTTACAAGCAGGTGTGTAGCGGCACCACTGGCCATGCCGAAGCGATCAAGATCATTTATGATCCTGCCAAAATCAGCTACGGCGATCTGCTTGATATTCATTTTGCGACGCATGATCCAACTCAGCGCAATCGCCAAGGCAACGACATCGGCACGCAGTATCGTTCCGCACTCTTCATCGAATCGCCCGCGCAGCAAAGTGACGCGCGCGCCGCGATTGCCCGCGCTCAACCCGATTGGCCACAACCGATTGTCACGACGATTGAGCCAGTGTCGGTCTGGTATCCCGCAGAAGATTATCACCAGCGCTATTGGGACGGCGACGGCCAGAGCAACGGATATTGCCTGGCCGTGATCCCGCCCAAGCTGGCAAAACTCAAAAAGAAATTTGCCGATCGCTTGGTCGCATAGGCGTCGCGGTTCGGCTTAAACCTTGAAGGTAATCAGCCGTTTCTCGGGGTCTGCGGCGATCAGTGTCAGATTGACCGCCGCGCCAGGGGAAAGCCCTGTGGAATCGACACGCGCTACGACTGGCATGTCGCATAGCTGAATACGTGCGCCGCGTTCGTCAACGTCAGTGACCAGCGCTGCGAACTGCTGACCGACGCGCGGGGCAAGCATGACCGCTTCGGCCAAATCGATAACCGCGCGGTCGATCTGACCGCTCAGCGCATCAGCGCGCGCCATCACGCGTGGCAATTTTGCAAATGCTTGCGTCACCGTGTCGGGCACTGCCTGTCCGTTCGCAATCGCAAGCGCCGCGCGCACGACGTAGCGATCGGCAAGGCGGCGGAGCGGGGCTGTCGCATGCGCGTAAGTTGCGCCCATCGCGGCGTGCCACGGAATGACGCCGTCAGCATAGGGCGTGTACGAGGCCCCCGTTCCGGCCCGGCGGATGGCGAGCATCATCCTGCCCTGCGCGGCGTCGCTTGCGATCAGGCGTCGCTCAAACTGTGCCAGCGTCTGGCCGGTCGGCCAATCGATTCCGATAGCCTTTGCCGTGATCCGCAGGCGCGAGATTGCGCGCGCGTCGGGTTCGTCCATCACGCGGAACAGCCCGGTACGGTGCGCCTGTAGCGCGTCTGCAATCGCAAGATTCGCCGCAAGCGAAAGTGCGGCGTTGCGCGCTTCGGACAAAAGGCGTGGCCGGAACAACAGTTCGTAGCCGTCGTCGCGCTTCGCCACTTCTTGCTCAGGTGGATCGACACGCGCCGCACCGCGTCCACGCTCTGCTGATGCAATGCGATCGGCAAAGTCTGCGAATTCGGCGGGCAAGTCGGCGGCACTTACGCTGTCATAAGCAAGCTTGGCGTGATTGACGATTACCGCGCGCTCGGCACTATCAAGCGTCGCTGTTCCCGCCGCATCGACGCGCACCGAAAAGATGACAGCGGGGCGGGGGCCACCCGGAAGCAGACTTGCGCCGCCTTCGCTCAATATCTTGGGATACAGACTTGCCTTGCCGTCGGGCAGATAATGTGTTGTTCCGCGCGCCCACGCTTCGGCGTTGATCACGTCGCCGTCATCAACGAACCATCCGACGTCAGCAATCGCATAGTGGAGGATCAGGTCAGCTCCGGCCCGTTCGATCCAGAACGCTTGGTCTAGATCGGTTGATGTCGCGGGATCCAAGGTCACGAAGCGCTGGTTCGTGCGATCCACATGCGCTGTCGGCCTACGCTGCAATGCTGCAAATGCTGCCGCTTCAACCTTATCGGGAAATGCGCTTGGCACCTGAAATTGCGTGCGGATCGCCGCAATGCCCGACGCAAGCGCGTCATCAGGATCGATCAACGTCTTCATTATTAGCGCGCGTAGCATGAAATTCGCGCATGTCAGAGCGTTAACAAATGCAGTAGTTAGCATGGCAAGCTGCGGGCACGACCAAGAAATTGGGGAGCGTCGGCAGCTGACCGAAACCTCGCAAGCTAGCTGGGCCGAACGATCAGTGCGAAATAGATCACATATACCCATGAAAGAAATCCGTGGATGATCGCCCACAGGATTGATTTGTTGACACTCCACGAAATTGCGATTGCGAGCGCACTGCCAAAGCCAATGCCAGCACGCGCTGTCGAGACGATTCTGCTACCCATTTCTGCCATCAGCTTATCCCTGTCTGAACTTTCCTAGTGAACGAAACGTGCTACAATATCGCGGTAGCTGCGTGAAACCTTCACCTGCGCGCCTGAATCGAGCACGAGAAAACATTCGCCATTGGTGTGCGGCTTGACCTGCTTGACGAGATCCAAATTGACGATCGTCGAACGGTGAACGCGCTGAAATTTGCGCGGATCGAGCCGTTTTTCAAGGTCTTTCATCGTTTCGCGCAGCACCAGCGTATCACCCGCCGTGTAGATGCACATATAGTCGCCCGCTGCATCGATCCGTTCGATCGTATCGACCTCAACGCGGAAAATCTGGCCCTGATCCTTGATATTGATCAACTTTTCAAAACGGTTGGCGAGTGGCGCATCGCTCGCATCAACGAATTCCACATGTGCCTCGGGCGCGTGTTCGGCGAGCGCTTCCTTGAGCCGTTCGGCCTCGCCGCTGCCCTTGCGCTCGGCAAGGCGCTGGCGCACGCGATCCATCGTGTCTGAGAGCCGCTGTTGCTCGACAGGCTTCATCAGATAGTCGGTGGCCTGCGCCTCGAATGCGCGGATCGCGTGGTCGCTGTATGCCGTCACAAACACAAACAATGGTGGCTCGACTTCAACGAGTCCTGAAACAACCGAAAAACCGTCAAATCCCGGCATTTGAATATCAAGGAACACCAAATCGGGCTTGTGCGTCTTGATCGCACGGATCGCCTCTCGCCCGTTGAGGCATGTGTCGATAATTTCAACATCAGGATAGGCTTCCAGCCGCAGTTGCAGCCCCTGAATTGCAAGCTTTTCATCATCGACAAGGATTGTCCGGATGGTCATGCTAACTCCTGCTCACGGTAGGGAATGTCAATCGCGACTTTAAACCCGCCGCTTGGTTGATTGATAATATCAATAGTCTGGTCCTCGCCGTAAGCCTGAACGAGCCGATCGCGGATATTTGCGAGCCCGACCCCGGTCGAATCATTTGGGCGCAGCGCGGCACCGTTCAACCCGCTGCCGGTGTCGGATACGATGATATGCACGCGATCACCGACGAGTCGAGCTTCAACATCGATATCAGCCCCGTCCTCTTGTGGTGTCACCGCATATTTGATCGCATTTTCTACGAGTGGTTGGAGCAGGAGTGAGGGGAGGCGCGCCTTCGCTGCTGCCGGGTCGATCGTAAAATTGGGGCGCAGTCGTTCTTCAAATCGCATCTTTTCAATTTCAAGGTAGAGCTTGAGCGTCTCGACCTCCTGAGCGAGCGTGACCTGCGCGGTCGGCTCGTACACCAGCGTATAGCGCAGGAACGACGACAGCCGCGACAGCATCGCATTCGCGCGCTCGGTCTGTCTGAGCAACACGAGCGTCGAGATCGAATTGAGCGTGTTAAACAGGAAATGCGGATTGAGCTGATAGCGCAACATCGCGAGCTGCGCCGATGTTGCCTGGCTTTCAAGCGCAACCATCTGATCGCTCTGCTGTTCGACGATCAGATAGAAATTGATGCCGTAATAAAGTGCTGACCACGCGCCAAGCAACAGCGTATTGATTGTGACCGAACCTAGAAACAGCGAACCGTTAAACGCCGCGGATTCGCGGTCCATCATGTTGAACATCCATGCGTCGATCGCCGAATAGCCCGCAACCGCGATCACAACCGCGATTACCGATCCCGTCCAAGTCACAATTGGTTGCCTTGAGATCAGCCAGCGAAACAGCGCGCCAAGCACGAGCGTGATCGAATAGCCAGCGGCTGCCGAGACGAGCACCGGGATCACAAACGAAAGGTTCATCCCGTTGCCAACGCCGCTTGCCATCCGCAGCATCAGGTAAAATGTCCAGCCGACCGATTGCAGCGTCCAGAACGCGCGGTTCTTGTCATCGAAAAAGGGTTGGGAACGGAGCCCGAGCATTGCCATGTTTTAACCCTAGCTTAATTCTGACAAGGATTGAAGCCGCGTGCGCACCGCGCTAAGTTCACGCCAAATCATAGGAGAGCAAAATGAGCGACGGCCACGAACCACGAGCGCAATTTCACGACATGATCGACGGTACGCAGCAAGATTGGGGCGTGATTATGAGCCACCTTGCGCCCTTCGCCAAAAACGGCGGCGCGCGGGTGCTTGATCACCTGCGGCTGCTTGACGGCGATTACGGCGGATTTGCGGTCGACCGGCTTGTCCATTGCCGCCAGACCGCAACGCGCGCGCAACGCGACGGCAGGCCCGATGATTATGTGGTGATGGCGTTGCTCCACGATATTGGCGACACGCTCGGCGCGTTCAACCATCCCGATATTGCCGCCGCGATCATCAAGCCCTTCGTTTCCGAAGAGCTGTTGTGGATCACGCAGCATCACGGGATATTTCAGGGCTATAATTTCTTCCATCACATCGGGCTTGATCGCAATATGCGCGATCAGTTTGCCGATCACCCCCACGCCGCCGCGTGCAAGGACTTCATCGACAAATATGATTGCCCCGCGTTCGACCCCAATTACGATAGCGCGCCACTATCGCACTTTGAACCGATGGTGATGAAATTGTTCGAACGGCCAATCAACAGCATCTACAAACGCGCAATGGATTAAGCGCGACGCGCGCAGACAAAAAACCGCCGCCCCTCGCGTGAGGGACGGCGGTTTTTTATGTGAGTCGTGGTTTATTAGAAGCCAAAGCGGACGCCCACGCGGATCGAATAGAGCGATTGGCGCGGATAAATCGTATCGGTTGGTGCCGTGAATTGTGCGACACCGTTCACCGTGGTCGTGTTGGCCGGTGTGTAGCGATATTGGGCACAGGCCTGACCCGAATTGGCGGTTGTCTGTGCGGTCGTTGGCGCAGTGCCAGTCGCCACAGCAGTCGTCAGACAGGCCACGCGAACCGCTGCGACGTTGTACGGGAAGTTATACTCACGAATCTGACCCCATTTTTTGTTGATGAGATTGGTGAAGTTGTCGATGTCAGCAAACAGCGTGAACTTCGACTTGCCTATGAAGCCAGGAAATTCCTGCGCAACGTGAAGGTCAAGGCGCGTGAACCACCGTGAGTTTTTCGAATTCCGCGTCGTAATCTTCCCGCGTGATTTTTCCAGACCATTGTCCTTGATGAACGTGTCAAACAGCGCTGCGTTGGTTGCGTTGTCATAAGACACGAGCGGATCAGTCGTGGATGTTGGCACATACAGCAAATAGCGTGAGCCGGTGCCGATCGTGCCAAACACGCTGCTGCGCGCGGCGGTATCAAGGAATGTAAAGCTATATGGGTGACCGATGCGTGTTTCGCCAAATAGCGCGAATGTGGTCTTGTTATCGCCGAAGAACGCATGTTCGTAGGTCAGATTATATTTGATATTGTATTTTACCTGATCGTTCGAAATTCCGTATTCGACACGGTTTGGATCATTGAATGCACCGTTCGAATAGTTCGATGATGCCGTTGACGATGTTGCGGGTGCCTGATCCTTAATGTCCTGATACGTGAAGCTCACGCCCGCGCTCAGACCGAAATCAAACTCCTTGTCGACATGTGCCACGGCAACATAGCTACGGCCCAATTTGGTGTTGGTCAGAAAAATGTCCGAGTTAGTGTCAGCGAATGAAGTGACCGCATTATAACGCGGGCGTCCATCGGGTGTGGTCAGGCCGTTTCGGGCTACGCGAAGATCGGTGAAGAACACTTGATTGCGAACCGCCGAATAGAACAGGTCGGCACCGATATTCCAACCATCACCCAGTGGCCCGAGATCGGCTTTATAATTGGCCGAAAGCGTGGCGCGCCACTGCGATGGCAACTTAAAGCTCGGATCAAGCGCGTTGGTTGGCGCCGTTCCCGCGAGTGCAACATTGAGTAGCGTCGTATTCGCTGCGGGGTTGATCGTCGCGCCATTAACGTTGGTCAAAATGGCAGCGCCATTGGCCTGAGCCGCTGCGCCGTTCGTGCCCGTGTATGTACCGTTGTTCACTTGGCGAACGTCAATCGCGTTGGACAAAATGCCAGTGTTTGAAAAGCTGTTTGAGATATAGACGTCCGGTGAGCCACCAGCGAAAATCCCGAAGCCGCCGCGCAGCGACAAGCGCTTGAATGGCTTATAGTCAAAGCCAACGCGCGGCTGGAATACACCACGGCCATTGATGTAAGCGCTGTTGGTGAAGCCGTACCGTGTTACGAAGTTTGGATTGACCGCCGAATGGTCTGACCCGCCATAAACATCGTAGCGAGCCCCAAGTGCAACATTAAGGGCTTCGCTGATCCGGACATTGTCTTGGATACCGAAGGTGTAAGATTGGTAGCTGAAGCTGGCAGCGGCATTGTTGGGGTCAAGTGAAGGGATGGCGTTCTGATAGCGCAACCGTTGCGCGTTTCCAGCTTGGAAATCGGCGATTGAATCGAAATAATAATCGCCTGCAGTACGCTGAAGGAACAGGTTTTCAATTTTTGCATCGGAATAATCGAAGAAAACGCGCAGATCATGGTTTTCACGCTTCAATCGGGCCAGCACCGACGTACCGTAGGTACGCGATGCGAGTGCATTCGATTGTCGCGAAACATCAGGGCCGAAAAAGATTGATGCTGCGTTTGCAGGGCAACTGATTGATGCGGCCGCCGTTGCATTTGGAACGCCCAAGACGAGCCGATCCGATTGCGCCGCGGTGCAGACTTGGAACTGGGCAAAGCCGCGTCCAAGAATTGGGTTCTGGCCGCGCTTGTAATCTTTGTAAAAGCCACGAACTTCTGTTGAAAATTCGTTTGACCATTCGGAGTTGAGCTGGAAAACGCCAGTGTGGAGCAAGTTCGAAGACACATAACCGTTTGACGATAGGCCAAGGCTCTGGCCACCCGTCGGAAAGCTGTTTTGTCCGATACGGATCGAATCCTTGGTGTAGGTATATGTGACCGACGCGCGCTGCGTAGACGACAGGTTGGCGTCGATCTTGGCGACGATCCGATCATCTTTATCGGCGTTGTTGTTCAGCACGCCGCCCGCATTATAATTATAGCGCGATTGGGCAATGCCGACGACCTGATCGACCTGTGCCTGCGTAATCTGGCTGATCGCTGTCCCCGCATTATTGTCTGCGGGGCCTTCTGCGATAGGCGTGCCCGCACGGATACGCTCACCCGCAATCATGAAGAACAGCTTGTCCTTGATGATCGGGCCAGACAGTTGAAGACCGTAATCTTCGCTTTTGAATTTTGGCAGGGTAATGCGACCCGTTGGTACGCCTGGCCCAGGCTTGGTCGATTTGCCGGTCAACCCATCATCGGTGTAGCTGTAAAATCCTTTGCCTTGAAATTCGTTGCCGCCCGAACGCAAAACGATGTTGATCGCGCCACCCTGAAAATTGCCTTCGCGCGCATCATAAGGCGCAACTTTGGTCTGGAACTGGCCAATCGCATCAAGGGGGATTGGCGAACGGCGGCTAGGGAGGCCATCAGGGTTCAGTCCAAAGTTGTCGGTGATCGGAACGCCGTCTACCGAGAAGCGGTTAAAACGAGGATTCTGTCCCGCAAAAGAAACGGCGCGACCGCCACCTGGGGTATCATCGAGCCGTGCAAAGGGATCGCGGCGCGCGAGATCGCGAATGTCGCGGTTCGTAGAAGCGACGTTGGCAATGTCTTCGCTTGTTAAAACAAGGGCTGGTCCTTGAGAGATCGATCCTGCACCTTGAATGCGCGCCGCTGTCACAACGATTTCATCACCCGTCGTTTCGAGCGCGATTGGCAAGCCGTAGGCTTGGCCAACCACGGTGAATACGTCCGTGATCTGCGTTGAAACGTATCCCGGCGCGCTGATCGAGACGGTGAAGGGACCACCAACGCGCAAGCTGTTTGCCGAAAATCCGCCATCGTTCCCGCTGGTCGCGGTTGCAACTGTGCCCGATGGAACGTGGACAATTTTGATTTCTGCGCCTGCAACGGGTGAGCCGCCCGATGTCACCGTCCCTGAAATCGACGAAGTCGTTTCCTGCGCATAAGCCGCAACAGGGGCGACAAGCGCGGCGATTGCCACGCTGGCTGAAAAATAATGTCTCATCTGAAATTCCCTAATTTACGCGACTCGTTGCCGGTTGGCAGTTCGCAACCCCTGTCACGGCCTTATATTGTGGGTTTGTGACATGCGAGTCGCAATGGTGCGCTGCGTCACACTAAGCTGGGGTGCGTTGCAAAAAGGCAACGCTCCGACGCCTTTTGCGGAACTCCATGGTCATCGAAGGGTTGAGCAATAAAATTACAAAGCGCATTATGCAGGCAAGATGTGATAGCGCCGACCGCGCTCCAGCCAGGGTGACCCAGCTTATGAAATTCGGTGCCGCAAAATTTGATGCCAATGCGATGACGCACCTGGAACAGGCGCTCGTTCACGACGGCTTGCCCGGCGAACTTGCAGGATTCGGCGCAGCAGCGCGCCGGACGGCCGCAGAGTTCGTTTCTGGCGCGATGAAGCAGCGCAAAGCAGGCAAAAGTTCGATTAAAATCGATACGTTGGTTGATGCAACGGGCAGGCGGAAGATGCGTGTTGCTGTGGTCAACGCAAACATGCCGTTTCTAGTCGATTCGGTTGCCGCAGTCGTCGCCGCGCACGGGCTTGTGATCGACCGTTTGCTTCATCCCGTGATCGCAGTCGCGCGCGATGGACAGGGGATGCTCACGTCATTGAGTGAAAGCGGATCGCCTGAATCGGTGATATATGTCGAAACCGAGCGCGGCGACGCGCGGACACGTAGCGAGATTCAGGCGACGCTGACTGCCAATCTGACTGACGTTGGCCATGCCGTTGCCGATTGGCCCAAACTGGTTGATGCGCTGCGCGGTGAGGCCGATACACTGGGCACAGGCCGCGATGCCGATTTGATTCGCTGGTTTGCCAATGACCGGATGACGCTGCTCGGTTTTGTCGAGTTTGAAGGTACGAACGACATTGTGGCGACGCTTGGAATCGGTGCCACGCGCGCGCAAAGCCTGCTGTCTGAGGCTGCGCGCGCGCGCGCGATTACATGGTTTGCAAACGGCGAAGGCGCGGTGCTGATCATCAAATCAAACCTGCTGTCGCCGGTGCACCGCCGCGTTCCGCTTGATCTGGTAATCCTGCCGCGCTTCACTGCGGGTAAAGTCACCGGGCTTGCGATCCACGCCGGGCTGTGGACGAGCGCTGCACTTTCGTCTCCGCCG
>JAYVVW010000052.1:0-22011 GCA_043786595.1 Sphingomonadales bacterium
ATTCAAAATCCCGTTCCGCAAGGAGTGTGGGTTCGATTCCCACCGCCCGCACCAAATTTGCAGGCATATTGGGTTTTGCGTGTGGCGGACGCGGCTAGAGCAACGCGCCCTGCTTGTCGCTGTCCCCCACTGCCGCCGCTGATTTCACCGCATCGGTGCGTGCCATGGGAAGGCCCAGACGTTTGTTATGCGGCGCGAAGAGTTCGGCGACGGTCACCACTTGCAACCGGTCATCCTCGCGGTTGAGGAACGGGTTCTGATATTTGCCAGCCGCAGTGATCTCTTCGCGCATCGCCTTGGTGGGCATATCCATGCAGAGCAGAAAACCGAACTCTGCTTTTTCACGTATCCGGTCAGAGTTCAGCGTTGCAAGGTCGCTGCGGCGCGTTGTTCCTGATTTAACCTGAAAAATTGCCTTGCCGTTGGTGTAGCCACTTTGATCGCGTCCAGTCACAAAATAAGCAATGCCATCAACGCCACCGTCGGCACCCTTTTTCTCGTTAATCCGCGCCTGATTACGCGAGTAAGTGAGGATCATCCACTTCTCAAATTCCTTGCGGGTGCGATCATCCTTGCGGTTGGCGAGCGCGACGGCCGAGGCGAGGTCGCGCGGCACGCCGTCGAGCAGGATATTGGCCTCAACCGCTGGCCAATCTGCGACATATTTATCCTCAAGGCGTTTGAGGATCAGCGCAATCGACTGATAAGTGATATCAATCCCAATCCACTCCCGCCCCAAGCGCTGCGCGACGGCAACGGTGGTGCCGCACCCGCAATAGGCGTCAAGGACGACATCGCCTTCGTTTGACGAGGCCTTGATGATGCGCTCCATCAGCGCTTCGGGTTTTTGGGTATCATAGCCCAGCCGTTCCGCCGACGTGCGTGAGATCGCTTTAACACCTTCGTCCGCCCAAATGTCGTGAATACGCGGTGTTTCTGCTTCGTCGAGATAACGTCTCCAAGATGGTAAACCACTTGAACTAAAATCAATATAGCCTGCGCTGGCAAGAATATCGAGACGTTCTCTAACCGTCCCGGTCAACTTTTTGCCGGTAGCAGTTTCGAAACGCTCGGTTAGGATGTTAGGCACAGTCCAATGGCCAGTCGGTGGCCTTCCTCGCCACGGTTGCCCGCTGTCACCCGCAGACGGGCTAGCTGCTGTCAGAGGACGAGATACATATTTTCCTCGCTCGTCCGATTTATTATACCAGTCTTTTATCGTCTTTTCATTGTGTTCGCTTTGACGTGGTGGATTGAAAACAAAGTTATGACCCTTGGTATAAAACAATACACGATCTGAGTTTCTTCCGTACTGCTTGGCATCTGCTTTTGCCCCTTTTAGTCTCTCCCAGATAATCTCATTCTTATAATCCCCACCCTGACCGCAAAAAACAGCGTCGAGAATCAATTTCAAATAATGCGAGGCAGTGGGGTCACAGTGGAGGTAGAAACTTCCTGTGGGTTTCAACACACGGTGAATTTCGACGACGCGCAAAGTGATGCTTACGAGGTAAGCAAGCAAGCTGCCGCGCTTTAACACCTTTTCGAGCCCCTTGATCAGCTCAACGGTCTGTTCGGTCAGCTTGCCATTTTGCAACTGCGCAATGTCGGTAATCCACGCCAGGCCTTGGGCCGCCTCATCGCCCCATTCCCATGTATCAACGAACGCCTGCGCCTGTGCGCGATCTTCGCCGCCCTGATTGTTGTAAATCTGGAAATAGTTGCGCTTTGAATTGAACGGCGGATCAATATAGCAAAGATCAACGCTCTCACTTGCAATTTTATTGCGCAGCACATCGAGATTATCGCCGTAATAGAGGCGATTCTGCGCTTTTGCGGGTTCGCTCATCTGCTGCGCTACTGGATTCGCCAAATCAATGCTCCCTGCTGATCCGCCACCCCTAGCAGCACGCACGCCGTGATGGAACGGCCTCTGCGCAGCGTCAACAATCATGGGGAAGCTGGCGCACCCGACACGATTCGAACGTGTGGCCTTCGCCTTCGGAGGGCGACGCTCTATCCAGCTGAGCTACGGGTGCCAATGGCCGGTGGCGGCGTTAGCATCGGCTCTGAGCCAGCGCCAGAACTATCTGGGCTTTTTCACAATCTCAACGGGCTGAAATTCTCCCAAACCACAGCTCGCGCCGCGTGAAAGCCCGCCACCTTGACTGTAAAGAACCGTTATTATGTCGGTCGAGCACAACTGGCTTAGCGAGGTTGCGTAGCTGAAGCGTTCTTCAAATCCGAGTGACGGACAATCATAGGGTAGGGTGTTGCGATATACCTTCTTGCCTGAAACTCTGAAATCGATCGTCCGATCGCCGTAAACGCGTGATTCGCGGATTTGGGTCAATGGAATACAGCTTTGCGGCTTACCGATCTGAACGGCTTCAGGCGGGACGTTCCGTTCACGTTTGGCGAGCGCAGCGCCTGCGGTGACTACCGCAACACATACCGACACGGCGATGATGGATTTTCGCATTTCAGATCATCCTTCTTTGAGTCTTGACGCAGATTTGACCGGCAAAGATGACTTGAGCCTGAACGCGCACAAATCACTGACCGGACAACGCCAGCATTCGGGCGTTCGCGCTTTGCAGATATAACGACCGTGCAAAATAAGCCAATGATGCGCTCCGATCCGAAACGGCGAAGGTGTCTTTTTATCGAGTTGTCTTTCTACTGCGAGCGGCGTTGTCCCAACAGCGAGTCCGGTGCGGTTGCCGACGCGAAAAATATGCGTATCAACAGCAAAAGTGTCTGCGCCAAATGCTGTATTCATCACGACATTGGCGGTTTTGCGGCCAACGCCCGCCAATTTTTCGAGCGCGTCGCGGTTCGCTGGCACTTGGCCACGATGGTCGCGGATCAGGGCCTCAGACAGCGCGATGACGTTTTTCGCTTTCGCGTTGAACAGCCCGATTGTCTTGATATGTTGCTTGAGGCCATCTTCGCCTAACGCCAGCATCTGAGCGGGGTGCTCAATGTCTTCAAACAGCCGCCGCGTCGCCTTGTTTACGCCAACATCGGTTGACTGCGCCGAAAGTACCACCGCGACGAGCAATTGATAGGTGTTGTGATAACAAAGTTCGGTTTGCGGATCAGGGTTCGCTTCGGCGAACCGCGTGTAAAATTCGAAAATGTCCGCCTTTTTCATGCGTCAGTCAGTTCACACGTTCACGGTGTCCGCTTTCAAAACTTTCACTGAGAAGTGCCGCAATGCGACGACCGACGACTTCGGGCGCTTTGACGCTTGCCGGATCCTCACCTGGAAAAGCATGAGCACGCATCTCTGTTCGGGTTGCGCCGGGATCGACAATTGCGACGCAAATCTTGCCAATGTTGCAATTTTCCGCAGCATAAGCGCCGAGCAGCGTATCAAACGCCGCTTTGCTGGCACCGTATGCGCCCCAAAACGCACGCGGCATCGCGCCAACACTCGATGTCAGTCCGATGACGCGGCCATTTGTGCTGGCACGCAACATCGGGTCAAATGCGTTGATCAATGCCTGCTGCGCCGTCACATTGAGCATCATCAGCTTGGCAAACTCCTTGCCGTCAATCGCTGGTACGGGCGCCAAGGTGCCGAGCGTCGCCGCGTTGAGGATCAGTATATCGAGCTTATCCCAGCGCTGCGACAGCGCAACAGCGAGGCGGCTTATGCTGTCGCCGTCGATCAGATCCATCGGCGCAATTGTTGCAGAACCACCTGCTGCGTGGATGCGGTCTTCGACGGTTTCAAGCGCCGTCGCGGTGCGCGCTGTTAAAATGACATGTGCGCCAAGTGCAGCGAGTGCTTCTGCGGTGGCGGCGCCAATACCGCGCGATGCGCCGGTCACCAGCGCGGTCTGTCCGGTGAGCACACCCACCGTCAGACAACCCGCTCGTCAAGCTGAAACAATTGCGCTTCGGGTAATATCTCGTCGTGATCGGTAAGGCGCGTAGGGTAATCACCGGTGAAGCAAGCGTCGCAATATTGCGGGCGGATGTCGGCACGTCGCGATTCGCCAAGCGCTTTGTAAAGGCCGTCAATTGAAACGAACGCGAGACTGTCAGCCTGAATGAATACGCGCATTGCCTCGACATCGTGGTTAGCCGCGAGCAATTTTGACCGTTCGGGCGTGTCGACGCCGTAGAAACAACTGTGGCGCGTTGGCGGGCTTGCGATACGCATATGGACTTCGGTCGCGCCAGCATCGCGCATCATCTGGACAATTTTGAGCGATGTGGTGCCGCGGACGATACTGTCATCAACAAGTATCACGCTCTTGCCCTCAATCAGCGCGCGATTGGCGTTGTGCTTGAGCTTCACCCCAAGATGTCGAACGCCGTCGCTCGGTTGAATGAATGTCCGTCCGACATAATGTGACCTGATGATGCCAAGTTCAAACGGGATGCCAGCAGCTTGCGCAAAGCCGAGTGCGGCCGGCGTACCGCTGTCAGGCACCGGGATCACGAAATCTGCCTTAGCGGGGCTTTCAAGCGCGAGTTGCGTCCCAATTGCCTTGCGCACTGAATAGACGCTCGAACCGTCGACAATCGAATCGGGCCGCGAAAAATAGACATGTTCGAAAATGCAGGGGCGCGCGCCGTGTTTGGCGAATGGCGTGATCGAACGGGTCTTGCCGTCGGAAACAATCACGATCTCGCCAGGTTCGACGCTGCGAAGATAGGTTGCGCCCACAACGTCGAGTGCCACTGTCTCCGATGCGAAAATGGTCGCGTCGCCAAGAGTGCCCATCACGAGCGGGCGGATGCCAAGTGGATCACGACACGCGATCATGCCTTCCGGCGTCATGCAAATCAGTGAATATGCGCCTTCAACTTGTTTAAGCGCATCAATAAATTTGTCGAGCAGTGTCCGGTACGTCGATGTTGCGACGAGGTGGATGATGACTTCAGTGTCGCTGGTCGACTGGAAAATCGATCCGCGCCGAACCAATTCGCGTTTCAGCGTCATCGCGTTGGAAATATTGCCATTGTGCGCGACGGCAAACCCGCCCGAGGCGAGATCAGCATATAATGGCTGAACATTGCGCAACGCGGTTTCACCTGTTGTTGAATACCGAACATGTCCACACGCGGTGTCGCCGGGCAATGCACGGATGATTTCATCACGGTCAAAATTGCCAGCGACATGGCCCATCGCGCGGTGGGTGTGGAATTCATGCCCATCCCAGCTTGTAATCCCCGCCGCTTCCTGGCCCCTGTGCTGGAGCGCGTGCAGGCCAAGCGCGGTCAGTGCCGCAGCAGTTTCGCCGCCGCAAACACCAAAAATCCCGCATTCTTCACGGAGTTTATCGTCGTCAAATGGATTTGTGGAGAGCATGTATTGCCTGTGGCTGGTTGTGCTAAGGGCTGCATATAGGGACTGTGATTTGATTTGTCGCGCTTTTGTGACAAGAGAATTTTCTTATGATTGATGATCGTGAAACGGGTACCACGCTCGACCCGAAATTTGACGCGTACGGGCTTATCACGGCGGTTGTGACGCACGCGGAAACCGGCGCTGTGTTGATGGTTGCACATATGAACGACGAGGCGCTATCGCTGACACTGTCGACGCGAGAGGCAACATTCTGGTCACGCAGTCGAAATCGGATATGGAAAAAAGGTGAAACTTCGGGTCACGTCATGCACGTTGTTTCGTTACACATCGATTGCGATCAGGATGCGGTGTGGATCAAGGCAATGCCTGCCGGACCGGCCTGCCATACTGGCCAAGCCAGTTGTTTTTACCGCGAGATTGTCGACGGTGCGCTTGTCACGGTAGATTGTTAGGAACGCGCAATGCCAACGATCGCGCGCTATGAAGTGCAAATTGACAATGCGCTGGCAGCACACGACATAATAGCAGCGGCGCAATTGGCCGTTCAAGCGCTGACATTTGGCCTGAAGAGCCCGCTCATACTGAATCTTGCAGCATGGCAGCGCGAAGAAGCCCGAGACTTCGAAGGCGCGCGTGCCATTTTGAACGATGCGCTGCTCTTATCGCCAAACGACCCGTTGTTGCATTTGTCAATTGCAACCGTTTTGCGAAAAGCAGGCGCGATCCGCGATTCACTTACGCTGCTCGACACACTTGAGCCATTCTTAGCCGATAATGTGGCGTTCTGGCTTGAGCGTGCCTACGCAAATGAAGCCGATGGAATGCTTGATTGCGCGGCTGCTGATTTTGAACTTGCACACCAGCTCGATCTAAATTCAGTAGTACCCTTAGCAGGACTAGCTGGTGTCCGATCGCGCCAGCGGCGATTTGGAGAGGCGCGGCGTCACGCCGTACGCGTCCACGCGGTCGATCCTAGCAATCTAACGGCATCTCTGGCGATCGTGCGCTGTGATCTCGCTGAAGGGCATATAGATCAGGTGAAAGAGCGTTTGATTATGCTATTAGGGCGGACCGAGCCAGTTTCGCTTGAACAGATGACTGCGCAGTCGTTACTCGGCGACGCTTTTGATCGCATGGGGTCTGCGCCAGAGGCTTTTGCAGCCTACCAAGTATCCAAGCAGACTTACCTTTTGCTGCACGGCCACCAGACGTTTCGGCAGCCCAGTCACACGCAATTCATCAACAGGATTGCATCTGAAATTAAAGCCACTGACGATAAGTTCTGGCTATCCAGACCACAGGTTTCACCGCCAGATTACAACCCGCACATTTTCCTGCTTGGCTACCCTCGTTCGGGGAACACTTTGGTCGAAACCATTCTGGTAGGAATTGAGGGAGTTACATCGTTAGAGGAACGACCAACATTGTTCGATGCGGACACGCGCATTTTGCTCAAGCAGGGAGGCATCGCTGAGCTTGCGCGTTTATCGTTAACGGACATCAATGACCTGCGTTCGGCTTATTGGCGGCGGGTTGAGGAAAATTGTACCGAGCTACGATCAAATGCGTTCATCGACATGGATCCGCTCAAAAGTTTGAAACTTCCCATCATCGGAAAGCTTTTTCCCGACGCGAAAATATTACTCATGCAACGCGACCCTCGCGATGTCGTGTGGAGTTGCTTTCATACCAACTTTGGTTTTAGCGCGGCGGCTACTGAGTTCGTCACACTTGAAACGACTGCGCGACATTATGCCGCATTGATGGCGCTGATCGAACTGTGTCGTTCTAAAATGGCACTTAACTTGTTCGTCGTTCGCTACGAATCGTTGGTGAGTGATTTTGACGAGGTAACCGAGCAGATATGCCAATTCATTGAGCTGCCATGGCATTCAGGCTTGCGCGATTTTGATCGGATTGCTCAGAAGCGTGCGGTAAGAACAGCAAGCGCGGGGCAGGTGCAGCGTGCGCTATATGATGGAAGTGGGCAATGGCGTCGCTATGCCGAATATATGCAGCCGGTGCTTCCCATCCTGAAGCCTTGGATCGAAAAATTTGGTTATGAGGTTGATCGTTGAGCGGCGTTAACGGCGCTCACGAGCGAGGCGCGACATGAGGATTGCAGCGCGCTTGGCTTGGCGTTTGATGCTTGTCAGGCTCACGGTTTCGCCGGGTGCATGGTCGCCGCGGCTTGCTGTGCCAAGACCGACAAGTCCGCTGACATCGTTGGCGACGAACGAAATATCTCCCGCGCCGCGTTTGAGCGGGTCGAGCGGCTCCATGGTGGCGAGGCCTAAATCCGCGTTGACACTATTTAGCTTGGCGAGCAGTGCGCGATTGCCATCGGTGGGTGCCATTGCCGGATAGCCTCCGGGTTCGAACACAAGTTTGGCGTCGGTGGCAGGCGAGTGCGCGTCGACGATCGCGGTCATTTTCGCGCGGACGCGGGCGCTTTGCTCGTCAGACAGCGTGCGGAAATCGCCGCGCGCAAATCCATTTCCGGGGATGATGTTGCTTTTGCCAAAGCTTGCGGCTTTGGTGCCGTTATCGCTCACCAGAACAGACGCGCCGCCCGCGATCAGCCCGACATTGAAGGTCAAATTGGGTTCGGGAAGTTCGGTGCGAAATCGCGCGACAATCCTGCTGAGTTCAAAGATCGCGCCGTCACCATATTCGCCGTTGAAAATGAGCGACGAGTGGCCGGTTTTGCCAGTTGTTGTCAGTGCCCAGCTATTCGATGAGCGGCGCGCGATTGATCCCATATCGCGCCCGTTTTCGATAAACAGCCCTTCAAAATCGAGCGCTGCATCGGCGCGTTTGCCTGCTGCGATCAGATCAGCGCGTGCAATAGCCAGCGGTTCACCCGAATCCTCTTCATCACCGGTCAAAACAATTTCAATATTCGCCTGCGCAAGCGTGCCGGCCGCGCGCATCGCCCGCAGTGCGGCGAGCATGACGACAAGCCCGCCCTTGTCATCGCCTGCGCCGGGGCCTTCGGCATCGTCACCATTGCGCGTAAACATCTGGAACGGAGAATCGGCTTCAAACACGGTATCAAGGTGGCCGATCAGTAACAGGCGTCGGTTGCCTGATTTGCCGCGATGAACCGCGATGAGATGGCCCGCGCGCCCGGTTTGGAGCATCGGTTTCCACTCCACTATGAAGCCGAGCGGTTCGAGCTGTTCGCGGATCATCTGGCCGACGCGGGTGACGCCCTCGATATTCAAACTGCCACTGTTCTGGTTGACCAGCGTTTCAAGCAAAGTGACTGATTTTTCATACTCTGCGTCAACAGTTTTGGAAATGACCATCTCAGCCGGCGATAGCGACGCCATGACGGGGCTAACCATCAATCCCGCACTTGCCAGAAAATATGCGCACCGTGCCATCATGCCGTTTGTTCACCGTTTTTCGTGATAAGCGCAACTTGTTGAATCCAAACGCGACGCGCAAGCTCGGTTGTCAATTTTTGATAGATGCGAAGACGCTGCCAGCTTTCAAAGCTCAAGATAAAATCGAGCGATTCAAATACGATCTCGTCTTCAGCAATCGATTTGGGCAAGACCGCGTGCAGCCGCATCCTGAGTGCATCGAGTATCCGCTCATATTCAGTCTGGAGCGAAGGTGACCTGTGCCTGTGGATATCCGAAGCGTTTTTGAACGGCAGCAACAGGTCGAAATTGGTGATGCGCCGCTCGATCATTTCGTCCAGTTGCCCCTGCCAAGTTGGCGCTTCGAACGGAACCAACAAAAGAAAATATTGTTTTGCAAGCCGTGTGACCATCTCTCGGTGCAGACCCTCCATATCCTTGAAATGGCGAAACACGCTGCGTAACCCGACGTCGGCCTTTTCGGCTACTTGTTCGGCACCCGGCGTCGCAATCCCTTGTGAAACGAGATCGAGCATCGCCGTAACGATGCGTTCGCGGCTGGCCTCAGAACGTTTATGGCGACCGTCTCGTCCAACCGTTTCTGTCACGTTGCCTTCCGCAGCATTTTGTAGCCAAAAGCGACTATCGCAATCATGATCGCTTCAGCGATCATCGGCGCAAAGGTTGTGGGCGTGATGCCATCGACGATGATCCCGACGAAGCGACCGACAATCGCAACTGTCAGCAAAAAGAGGGGCACGAGCAGTGCGTCCCTGCGCTCTTGCCACGCGCCATAGAGTGAAAACGCGCCCACACCGAGAAAAAATCCGGTAAAATCTGCGCGGATCGACGCAAGGCCTTGCACTCCTTGAGGGCCAAGGAAAAATTGTGCGCCCATTTCGGCGGGTGAAATCAGGAATTTTACCCCCATATAGAGCATGAACAAGCCAACGAGCCCAACCAATCCGCGTGCAAGTGCTGCCATAACTTTTCTCCCCCTGTTCAATTTTTTGCAGCGTAGCCAAAACGATGCCCATTGCAATCAGCATTCTTAACGATGCCAACACCAGCGCGATCGCCCGAGTCGCGCTGGCCGGATCGGGCTAATTCCAAGCTGCTGAAAACCCCTCAACAAATACAACAATGACACTCATGCTGCCCAAAAGTCGGGTTATTTGAGGCAATGCCGTCGGCTCGAACGGTGCGAACGAGACGCGCATGATCTGGCTCGAAAAAAGAACATAAATTAAACTTTGAATGTAGGAAAGCGAAAACTTCGCACCTCAAATTGCGGCCAATCAGAACACTGGATCATCGGCTTCGCCGCCGTCTGGAACTGACGTGTGGATACCGCACTCCACCTTGTCCCACCCGCGCCAGCGACCAGCACGCGGGTCTTCGCCATCCTGCACGCGTGAGGTGCATGGCTGGCATCCGATTGAGGGAAAACCTTGCGCTACCAGAGGATGCACTGGCAGATCATGCGCGGTGAAATAGTCTTCAAGGCGTTGCCTGGTCCAGCTTGCAAGCGGATTGACTTTGAGCCGGTCATCATCGAGTTCAAACCGCGCCAGCCCTGTACGCGTTGACGACTGAAATCCCTTGCGCCCGGTGATCGACGCATCAAGCGGCGCGAGTGCCTTTGCCAGCGGGATGACCTTGCGGATATCGCAACATCCGTCAGGGTCATAAGACCAGCGCAAACCAGTTTCATCCTTTGCAGCGATCGCAACAGCGTCAGGCTTGATGCTTTGGACATTGCTGAGTCCAAGCCGAACAACGAGCGCATCGCGGTAGGCGAGCGTTTCATCGAACATCTTGCCCGTGTCGAGAAACAGGATGGGAAACGCCGGGTCGATCTGCGCGATCATGTGGAGCAACACAGCCGATTCAGCGCCGAATGACGAAACGACTGCCGCGTTTCCAATCAGCTTGCCCGTGATCAGTTCGCGCAACATCGTTGCCGTATCAGCATTCCGAAACCTGTCGTTGAGCCGTGCCACGTCGGCACTTGTGAAGCGAGGACGGACATCGATCAGATCAAGGTTGCGGGCTGCCGCACTAGCCATGCCGTAATTTCCAGACAGGCGTGATTGCATCTGCGGCACCCTGATACGCCTCGGGATAGCGCTTGAGCACGGCATCGACCGTGGCATCGTCAAGTGCTTTTTCAGGCGAAAAACTGTCAAATCCGCAGCGCCGCATAGTGGCAAGTTGATCGACCAGAACATCGCCCTGCGCGCGCAATTCGCCGCGATAGCCCGCTTCGCGCAGGATACGGGCAGATGAATAGCCACGGCCATCACGGAATGTGGGGAATGAAACTTCGATCAGCGCGAGCCGATCAAGATAGGGGAGCAGCGCGCGGGCATCGTCGCCGGGTTCGATCCGTACCGAAGTCGCGTTCGATTGATCGAGGAACGCATCGAGCGTCACCGCAGGTTCTTCGTGCGTTTCATCATCGCGGAAACGGAGATCAACCATAGATCGCTTCCTTAAATGGTGCCATGCCGACACGGCGGTAGGTATCGAGGAACCGCTCGCCGTCGGTACGAACCGCGCGGTACTTTTCGATTGTCCGCTCGACGGCGTCGACGATCCCGTCCTCGTCAAAACCGGGGCCGGTGATCTTGCCAAGGCTGACGTCTTCGGCACCCGAGCCGCCAAGTGACAGTTGGTAATTCTCAATACCCTTCCGGTCGACACCAAGAATGCCAATATGCCCGGCGTGGTGGTGGCCGCACGCGTTGATACAGCCGCTGATTTTGAGTTTAAGCTCGCCGATATCGCGCTGACGTTCGGCGTCGGCGAAACGCTGCGCAATTTTCTGCGCAACGGGGATCGACCGCGCATTGGCAAGGCTGCAATAATCAAGCCCGGGGCAGGCGATAATGTCGGTCACCAGATCAAGGTTGGCATCGGCAAGTTCAGCGGCAACCAATCCGCCCCACACCATTTTCAGATCGGCCATTTTGACATGCGGCAGGACGATATTCTGTGCATGGGTAACGCGGAGTTCGTCGAAACTATAGCTCTTGGCGAGATCGGCCATCGCGTCGATCTGATCTGCGCTTGCGTCGCCGGGGATACCGCCAACGGGCTTGAGGCTGATGTTGACGATCGCATAGCCCGACTGCTTGTGCGGTTTGACGTTCTGATCAACCCAAGCGGCAAATGCTGCATCGCTACGGTCAATCGTCGCTGTGGCATTGGCTTCAAATGCGGGTGCGGCAAAAAACGCGCTGATCCGGTCAAATTCGGCAAGCGGCGGATCAATGCCAAGTGTTTTAACATGCGCAAACTCTTCGGCAACCTGACTGCGATACGCGTCTGCACCAATCTCATGGACAAGAATTTTGATCCGCGCCTTGTAGATATTGTCGCGGCGACCATAGCGATTGTAAACGCGCAGGCAGGCCTCGACATAGCTCAGCAAATCTTCGGCACGGACGAACGGATTGATTTCGGGCGCGATCATTGGCGTGCGGCCCATGCCACCACCGACGAACACGCGCCCGCCCAGAATGCCGTCATGCTTGACGAGCTCGATACCGATATCATGCAGCCGCATTGCCGCGCGATCTTCGTTGCTCGCGATCACAGCAATCTTAAATTTACGCGGTAAGTAACTGAATTCAGGATGAAAACTACTCCACTGGCGGAGCAATTCAGCCCAAGGGCGCGGGTCTGCCACTTCGTCTGCCGCCGCACCTGCATATTGATCGGACGAAATGTTGCGGATGCAATTGCCGCTTGTCTGGATCGCGTGCATTTCAACCGTCGCAAGTTCGGCAAGAATGTCCGGGCATTCATCAAGCTTGATCCAGTTATACTGGATATTCTGGCGTGTCGTGAAATGGCCGTATCCGCGATCATATGTGCGCGCGATGTGGCCCAGCATGCGCATCTGGCGGCTATCGAGCGTTCCGTAGGGCACGGCGACGCGGAGCATGTAAGCGTGAAGTTGCAAGTAGAGACCGTTCATCAGCCGCAGCGGCTTGAACTGGTCTTCGGTGATTTCACCGGCAAGGCGGCGCTTTACCTGATCGCGGAAGTCTTCAACGCGGGCGTCAACGATCGCCTGATCATATTTGTCATATTGATACATGTCAGATTACCCAACTGCCAACCATGCGATCGGCGGGTTTGAGAGAAAGATCGAGGCGAACGGTAGGGCCAAGTGCGCGCACGCGGTCTTTGATATGCGCGGGGCGGGGGCCATCGGGGGTTGCAATGGCATCAATGATATAGGGCGCGTTGACGCGCCGTGCGCCTTCTTCACGCGCCAGAACGGCTTCTCCGCCATCTTCAACGTCAACGGCGTCTTCGCAGTGGATTGACCAATAGCTTCCCGCCCACCACGTCACGGCACCACTCGCCAGATCGTTGCCTGTCAAAACTTTCATGCATCAATCTCCGCTACCCGCGCCAGCGCGGCAAGGCGTTGCTGCGCGTCAGAGCGCAAGACCACGTCTCCGACAACAATTATCGCCGGACTTTTTACATCCTCACGCGCAATCATTGATCCAAGGTCGGTGAGCAGCGTGGCAATGCAGCGCGCGCCGACGCGTGTACCGCTTTCGAGCACAGCGACAGGCATGTCGGGCGACACGCCGTCGGCAATCAGCTTCTCCGCAATCGCATCGGCAGTTGCCACAGCCATGTAGATGACCAAAGTCCGCCCTTTGCCCGCAAGCCCCGACCAATTCTGATCGGATAGCCCCTTGCACTGGCCAGCAACGAAGCTGACCGCGCTTGATGCATCGCGGTGGGTCAGCGGCAGCATCGCCTCGGCCGCACAGCCAAGCGCCGCCGATATGCCGGGAACGACTTCAACCGCAACACCCGCCGCGCGGCATGCCTCAACCTCTTCGCCGCCACGCCCAAAGATGAACGGATCGCCGCCTTTGAGCCGCACGACCAATTTGCCTGCCAAAGCCTGCTCAACCAGAATTTGATTGATGCCGTCTTGCGGAACCGAATGGCGGCTGCGCTGTTTGGCAACCGATATCAGCGCGGCGTCGGGTTTTGCCATGGCAAGCACGGCGGGTTCGACAAGCCCGTCATGCACGATCACATCAGCCTGCGCGATCAGCCGCGCCGCCTTGACCGTCAGCAGATCAGGATCGCCGGGGCCAGCGCCAACGAGAATGACTCGACCACCAGAGGATGCAGGAGCGCTCATAATTTGTTGGAGATGCCGTCTGAACCACAAAGTTGCAAACCAGTGTTTGTTTTTATCGGCTAAGCTTAGCTTTGCACGACGTCATGCAACCCGATGCCGATCGACGCGCGCGCCTGCTCGTCCTCAGTCGAAACGACGGGATAGGCGCAGTAGTCGGCGGCGTAAAAAGCACTCGGGCGGTGATTGCCCGAAAGCCCGACGCCGCCAAACGGAGCACTTGACGGCGCGCCGTTGGTCGGGCGGTTCCAGTTGACAACGCCTGCGCGGATATTCGACCAGAATCGATCGTAAAGCTGCGGCGTTCCGCCCACTAGCGAAGCCGAAAGGCCGTAGCGCGTGTTATTGGCTTCAGCGAGCGCTTCATCGAAATCTGTGACGCGGATCACCTGGAGGATTGGCCCGAACAATTCGATATCGGGGCGCGATTTGACTGCGGTCATATCAATAATCGCGGGCGACAGAAATGGACGATCGGGCATCGCGCGCTTGAGCTGCATCAGCGGCTGACCGCCCTTGAGCATCAGCGACAGGAAGCTTTCTTCGAGACCGTCGGCAACCTCGTTGTCGATCACCGGCCCCATGAACGGTGCTGGCGTGCGGTGCGGTTCGCCAACGATCAATCGCGCGGCAAGCTTGCACACTTCGTCAAGCAAGGGGCGGTGCTGCCCTTCCTGAACGATCAGGCGACGTGCGGCGGTACAGCGCTGCCCCGCCGACAGAAAGGCCGACTGGATGACAACAACTGCGGCGGAATGGATGTCCGCCGCGTCCCAGACGATGATCGGATTGTTTCCACCCATTTCGAGCGCAAGAATTTTTCCCGGCGTGTCGGCATATAGCCGGTTGAGCGCGATGCCGGTGCGCGCCGAGCCTGTGAACAGCAATCCATCGATCCCGGGATGCTGCGCAAGTGCGCGCCCTTCATCGGGGCCACCAATCAGCACGCGGATGACACCCGTCGGGATGCCTGCCGAATGGAAACAGTCGACAAGCATGGCGCCCGTCGCCGGCGCTTTCTCAGACGGCTTGAACACCACCGCGTTACCAGCAAGCAATGCGGGCACGATATGGCCGTTGGGCAGATGCGCGGGAAAATTATAAGGGCCAAGCACGCCGAGCACGCCGTGTGGCTTATGCCGTAGTGCGCTTTTCGTGCCCATATTGCCTTCAATCCGCCGCTGTGACGTGCGTTCGGTATAGGCCGCGATTGAAATATCGACTTTGTTGATCACCGATTCGACCTCGGTGCGCGCTTCCCACAGCGGCTTGCCCGTTTCGCGCGCGATACAGTCGGTCAAAAGCTCGCCGCGGGCACGCACGACGTTCACAAACCGGCGTAGCGCTTCCATCCGGACGGTTACGGGCCGCGCTGCCCATTCGGCCCAGGCATCACGCGCAATCGCAATTTCACGGTCAGCATCACCAATCGGGCCGCGCCAATAGGTTGCGCCGGTCGCAGGTTCGAACGAGATGATTTCTGACGCAGGCATACAAGGTTACTATCGGACTATGGTTAATTTTGTCTTGGTGCCGCTTACGCCAATCGGTTCATCGCTGCAACAACGCTAGCCCCATCGCGCGAATTGCGTCCACTTTTGCATATAGCGGTTGCCAATCGTCGGCGTTCGCGATGTGTGACCAGATCGCTTCGACTTCATCAATGTGCATCGAACACGGAGCCAAGCCTTGCCAATACGCGTCGGCGAGCGGCCCGAAAGGCGCGTAATGGCTGACCAGCGCTGCAAATTGCTGAAATGGTGCTGCCTCATACGCGGTTGCTGCCGATGCGCTGCGTAATCTTCCGCCAGCCCAATCGAAGAAAAAGCGATCGATCTCGACATCGCCCCGCGTCAGCGCCTGCTCGATGCTTTGCACGAGCGCAACGTCTTCGCTCTCACTACGGCTTTGAACCATTAGTCGCGCCAGCATCCGGCGCACGATCGCGCGCTGATAGGCCGGTGCGAATGCGTCGAGCGATGTGATCAACTGTGCCTGATCGCTCACCGTCACGAGTGCGCGCGCAAGCTGAACGAGGTTCCAGTGGATCGCTTCGGCTTGACGGCCAAACGCATAAAGACCCTGTTCGTCAAAATAAGCCGCCGTGAACCTACCATCGAATTTGGGCGTAAAGCGCCACGGGCCATAGTCAAAGCTTTCGCCCGAAATGTTGATGTTGTCGGTGTTGAGTACGCCGTGGACGAACCCTGCGACCATGTACGAGGCAGCAAGGTCGGCAGTGCGCGCGACGACATGTTCAAACAGCCGTGCGGCGGGATCGTCGGTATCGCTTTCGCCGTAATAGACCGCAAGTGCGTATCGCGCCAAACGTCGCAGCGCCTCTGTCTCGTCGAGCGTAGCCAGACGCTGGAAACTTCCGATCCGGATATGGCCGTGGCTCAGCCGCAACATCACCGCGCCGCGCGTCGGCGACAGCTCGTCACCGCGGTGGAGCGCTTCGCCGGTTTCGATGATCGAGAATGTCTTTGACGTATTGACGCCCAAAGCGTCGAGCATTTCGGTGGCCAAAATCTCGCGGACGCCGCCTTTGAGCGTCAGGCGGCCATCGCCGAACCGGCTGTACGGCGTCTGGCCCGATCCCTTGGTGCCAAGATCAAGCAGGCGGCCATCCCGATCACGCAACTGCGCAAACAGGAACCCGCGACCATCGCCAATGTCAGGATTATAGTGGCGAAACTGGTGACCGTGATAACGCAGCGCCAATGGTTGCGGCAGATTGCCGTCAAGCGGCGCGAATCGTCCGAAATGCGAGATCCAAGCGTCATCGCTCAGGCCTGCTAATCCAACCTCGGCCGCCGCACGATCGTTGCGAAATCGCAAAATCGTCTGCGGGAATTGTGCCGCCGCAACGTGATCGCCAATGAAATCAGCAATTTCGCCGATTGCGGGATCGGCGCGGTACGTGGCATCTTGCGGTGTCATGGTCATCGGTTGATATGGGGGCGATGCCAACCCAAATGCAATATCGGTGAAGGATAGACGCAGCTTGAAAATCCTCCACTGCCATTCAACGTTTTCGCTCGGCGGCAAGGAAGCGCGCTGCGTGCGTTTGATGAATTTATTTGGCGACCGTGCGGAGCATGTGATTTTGAGCGCAGTGCCCGGTGCGCTGACTGCGCGCGATGCGATCGATCGCAGTGTCCGGGTCAGCTTTCCGGGTGAGGCAGCGCCATCACTTTCGGGCAAGCCATCGCTTGGCAGGTACAACCGGTTGAGCCGTTACATGGCCGATTTTGACCTGGTGCTGACCTATAATTGGGGCAGCATGGATGCGGTAGGCGCACACCGCATATTCTCCCGCTTTCGCTCATTGCCGCCGCTGATCCATCATGAAGACGGCTTCAATCAAGATGAAACCGCAAAGCTCAATCCAAAGCGCAACGGATTTCGCCGCCTCATGCTCCCAACAGCGAAAATGCTGGTGGTGCCGAGCCAGCGGCTTGAGCGCATCGCGCGCGACGTTTGGAAGCAACCGACCAACCGGCTCACGCGGATACCCAACGGGATCGAGGTCGATCGTTACGCCGTTGCACCAGCGCCCGATGCAATCACGGGTTTGATCCGTGCGCCGGGTGAAGTGATCGTTGGCACGGTTGCGGGGCTTCGCCCGGTCAAAAATCTGCCGCGCCTCGTCCGCGCGGTGGCTACGCTGCCCGATCATGTGCGGCTGGTGATTGTGGGGGAGGGACCAGAGGCGCAGACGATCATCGACGAAGCCGCCCGCCTCAATATCGCGGCGCGCGTTCATCTCGCGGGGTTCATGGCTGAGCCGCACAATTATATCGGAACGTTCGATATCTTCGCGCTGTCATCGGAGAGTGAACAGTTTCCGATCTCGCTCGTTGAGGCGATGGCCGCTGCGCTGCCCGCCGTTTCAACCGACGTCGGCGACGTCCGCGCGATGGTCAGCGCGGCCAATCGACCTTATATCGTCGCAACCGATGATGAACCAAATTACACCGCTGCGCTTGCTAAACTGGCCTCTGATGCAGCGCTGCGCTCAAGCATTGGCGCGCAAAATCAGGCGCTGGCACAGGCCGAATATGCCGAGGCCGCGATGCTCGCAAAATATGCTGATTTGTACGGAATTGCGATGTAATTACGAGCGATCAGAATCAACGCGCAATTTCAATATCGCGCACTATATAAGCAGCAATGTGACGGAGTAGCGGAGCGGAAATGTTCAAAGGTTTGCAGCCGATTCTTTATCGTGGCCAAGAGGTCTGGCCGCTCGTCGAAGGCGGCAAGGGCGTTTCGGCTACCAATCACACAAGCTCTGGTGCATGGGCTGCGGCGGGTGGCATTGGTACCGTCAGCGCGGTTAATGCCGATAGTTTCGACCCCACGGGAAAGATTGTTCCGCAGGTGTACGCGGCGCGCACACGCGCCGAGCGGCATCAGGAATTGATTAAATACGCCGTCGACGGCGCTGTCGAGCAAGTCCACCGCGCGCATGATATTGCGGGGGGCAAGGGCGCGATCAATATCAACGTGCTTTGGGAAATGGGCGGCGCGCAGACGATCCTTGATCAGGTGCTTGATCGCACCAAAGGGCTTGTTGCCGGGGTAACCTGCGGCGCTGGCATGCCGTATAAGCTTTCCGAAATCGCTTCGAAACACGGTGTTTCCTATCTCCCGATCATCAGCTCCGCGCGCGCATTCCGTGCGCTATGGAAGCGTGCCTATTCAAAGGCTGCCGACTATCTGTCGGCGGTCGTTTATGAAGATCCGTGGCTTGCGGGTGGTCACAATGGCCTGTCAAACGCCGAAAATCCGCTTGTTCCCGAAGACCCGTATCCGCGCGTCAAGGCGCTGCGTGAAACGATGCGCGAAGGCGGCATTCCCGATACGACCCCGATCGTGATGGCCGGCGGCGTCTGGAACCTGCGCGAATGGGAACATTGGATCGACAATCCAGAACTGGGCCAGATCGCATTCCAGTTTGGCACGCGGCCTTTGCTCACGCGCGAAAGCCCGATCCCGCAAGGCTGGAAAGACCGGCTGATGACGCTTGAAGAGGGGGACATATTGCTCCACCGTTTTTCGCCGACGGGATTTTACTCAAGCGCAGTGCGCAATCCTTTCTTGCGCAACCTGGAAGGACGCAGTGAACGGCAAATCGCGTATTCGGGCGATTCCGCTGGCGAGCATACGCATCAGCTTGATGTCGGCGTGAAAAGCCGCAATTTCTGGGTGACGCGCGGCGATTTGATGCGCGCACGCGAATGGTTTGGGCTTGGCTTTACCGACGCACTGAAAACGCCCGACAATACGCTCGTCTTTGTTACGCCCGATGAGCGCAAGGTGATCCGCAAAGACCAGACCGATTGCATGGGTTGCCTGTCACACTGTGCCTTTTCATCATGGAAAGATCATGACGACTGGTCGACGGGTTACCTTGCCGATCCGCGCAGTTTTTGCATTCAAAAGACGTTGCAGGACGTCGCGCACGGCGGCGATACCGAGCAGAACCTTGTATTTGCAGGCCATTCAGCCTTCCGGTTCAAGACCGATCCATTTTATTCGAACGGCTTTGTGCCGACCGTCAAGCAGTTGGTTGACCGGATCCTGACGGGCGATTGATCCGGTCGGCCCGGATCAATCGAGTTCCCATCCGCGTTCGCCGTGGCTCGACAGGTCAAGCCCGTCATGTTCGGCCTCCTGATCGATGCGCATCGGGATGACCATCGAGATGATGAGGCTGACGATGATCGTTGCGATTGCCGTCCACACGACCGCCACACCAACGCCGACAATCTGCGCGACCAACTGGCCGCCCAGACTGTTGCCTTCTTCATAACCGCCACCGCCAAGTGCGCGTAAAATGAACAACGGCACGAGGAGCGATCCCGCAATCCCGCCGACGCCGTGAACCGCGAACACATCAAGCGAATCGTCGATTTTGAGCATTTGCTTGACGAACTGAACGGCGTAAAAGCAGAGCGTAGCGCCGACGATGCCCAGCAAAATTGCGCCTAGTGGCCCGATGAAACCTGCGGCTGGCGTCACCGTGGCGAGGCCGGCAACCGCGCCGGTCACGATCCCGATTGAGGTTGATTTGCCAACCCGGATGCGTTCGATCAATGCCCATGCAAGTGCTGCCGAACAGGCGGCGAGGTGGGTGTTCAGGATCGCGGTTGCCGCATCGTCGCTTGCGGACAGTGCCGATCCACCGTTAAAGCCAAACCAGCCGACCCACAGCAGACCAGCCCCAACCATCGTGAGTGCGGGGCTATGCGGCGGCAGCAGCGTTTTGTTAAAGCCGTGCCGCGCGCCGAGCATCTTGGCGAGCACCAGTGCCGCAACGCCGGCCGTTGTATGAACGACGATGCCGCCAGCGAAATCGATCGTGCCAAGCGTCGAGAGCCAGCCACCGCCCCACACCCAACGCGCAATCGGGACGTAAACGAGCAGGCTCCACAACACCGAAAATGCGACAACCCAGCCAAAGCGGATGCGTTCGACAAAGGCACCGATAACGAGCGCGGGTGTGATGATCGCAAAGGTCATCTGAAACAGGACAAACGCACTTTCAGGAAGCGTCGTATCAACGCGGAGATCGGAGAGATTGGCCAGAAACGCATTGCCGAACGACCCGACAAACGCGCCGCCTTCGCCGAACACCAGAGAATAACCGCACACCGCCCATAACAGCGATACGGTACATGTCATCGCAAAACAGTGCATCACGACCGAAAGCACGTTCTTCGCGCGGACGAGGCCACCGTAAAATAACGCAAGGCCGGGGATGGTCATCATCAAAACAAGTGCGGACGAAACCAAAACCCACGCGGTATCGCCGCTATCTGAAACCACGATTGGTTGCGCCTGTGCCGATGCTGTACCCAGCGTGAGGATGGCGATTCCAGTTGCCAGCAGACGACGCATTACGTTCCCCTTGATTTTGTTGCCAAGCCGCTAGGCCAACCGCCCAATTGTTTCAAGCCTGCGCACGCCAAGACCATATCATTTCAAACCCAGCCGTCGAGCACTTGATCGGGCGGACGCAGGCCGTCGCTCCACGCGCGGATATTGGCGATGACCTTCTCGCCCATTGCTTCGCGCCCTTCGTAGGTCGCCGAACCCATGTGCGGCAACAGCACCGTATTTGAGAGCGCGAGCAGGCGTCGATCAATGTCAGGTTCATGCCAGTACACGTCAAGCCCCGCACCGGCGATCCGGCCTGCTTCCAACGCCTCAATCAGCGCGTTTTCATCGATAATCTCGCCGCGCGCGGTATTGATGATGAAGGCATGGCGTTGCATCAGCGCGATTCGCCGCGCGTTGATCAATTCGTGGGTTTCGGCTGTGTGCGGGCAGTTGATCGAAATAATGTCTGACTGCGCGAGCATCGCGTCAAGGTCAGGCGCGAATGTTGCACCAAGCTCGCTCTCCTTGGCTTCGGGCAGGCGTGATCGATTGTGATAAAGTGTCTTGATGCCAAAGCCCTTGGCGCGCTGTGCCACGGCGCGACCGATCCGTCCCATACCGACAATGCCCAGCACTTTACCATTGACGCGGTGACCAAGCATCACGCTTGGTTTCCATCCACCCCAATTGCCCTGTCGGATGATCTTTTCGCCTTCGCCAAGACGGCGCGGCACCGAAAGGATCAGCGCCATCGTCATGTCGGCGGTATCCTGCGTCAAAACGCCCGGCGTATTGCTGACGATGATCCCCTTCGCGCGCGCGGCCTTTAGATCGACATGATCAACGCCAACGCCGAAATTGGCGATCAATTTGAGCTGCGGGCCGGCCTGTTCGATCAGCGCCGCGTCGATCCTGTCGGTAATTGTCGGGACGAGAACAACCGCGCTGGCAACGGCGCGTTCAAGCGCATCGCGGCTCATCGCCTGCCCAGACAGGTTGATCTCCGCGTCAAACAATTCGCGCATCCGGTCCATCACATGGTTGGTGAGTTCGGTCGTGACGACAACACGCGGTCGGGCAGGGCGGGGTTCGTCTTGTAGCATCGCCATTTGCTAGGATGATCGGTAACGCGCCGCAAGCACCGCTTGAAGCGCAAGCGCATTTTGTGGCAAGGCCGTCGGGTGATCAAGGGGTTTGTCGATGTCGCGTAAGTTAGTAGTTATCGGGATTTTGTTTGT
>JAYVVW010000053.1:0-2929 GCA_043786595.1 Sphingomonadales bacterium
TCTTCGCGTCCGACAGAAGCATCATCGTATTGTCCCGATAGAATAGCTCGTTATCGACCCCCGCGTAACCCGCGCCGCCCATCGATCGCTTGATAAACAGGACGGTCCGCGCCTTTTCCACGTCGAGCACCGGCATGCCGTAAATCGGGCTGGTCTTGTCGGTCTTGGCGGCCGGATTGGTGACGTCGTTGGCGCCGATCACGAACGCGACATCGGCCTGCGCAAACTCGGAGTTGATGTCCTCCAGCTCGAACACTTCGTCGTACGGCACATTGGCCTCGGCCAGCAGCACGTTCATATGCCCCGGCATCCGCCCCGCGACCGGATGGATCGCATATTTGACCTCGATTCCCTGCTTCTTGAGCAGGTCGCCCATCTCACGCAGCGTGTGCTGCGCCTGCGCCACCGCCATGCCATATCCGGGGACGATGATCACCTTGTCGGCCTGTTGCATCAGGAAGGCCGCGTCCTCGGCCGAGCCGCGCTTGTAGGGCCGGTCGATCGCTTCGGTCGGACCCGACGAGGCAACCGCGCCGAACCCGCCTGCGATGACGGAAATGAAGCTGCGGTTCATCGCGCGGCACATGATGTAGGAAAGGATCGCGCCTGACGAACCGACAAGCGCGCCGGTGATGATCATCGCGGTATTTTGCAGCGTGAAGCCCATCGCTGCCGCTGCCCAGCCTGAGTAGCTGTTGAGCATCGAAACGACCACGGGCATGTCTGCGCCGCCGATTGGGATGATGAGGAGAAATCCGATGAGGAAGCTGAGCGCAGTGATCGTCCAGAACACCCACGGGCTTTGATCGGTCAGGAAATAGCCGGTCAGGCCGATAATCGCAGCGAGCGTGCCGAGATTGATGATGTGCCGACCCGGCAGCATGATCGGGCTGCCCGACATATTGCCATTCAGCTTGAGGAATGCGATCACCGAGCCGCTGAACGTGATCGCACCGATGGCGATGCCAAGCCCCATCTCGATGCGGCTGACGCCGTGGATTTCGTCCGTCAGCGCGTCGAGGATGCCGAAGGCGGCGGGATTGAGGAACGCCGCTGCGGCGACCAGAACCGCCGCCATTCCGACGAGCGAGTGGAACGCCGCGACAAGCTGTGGCATATCAGTCATCGCGATGCGCTTTGCCGTAATCCAGCCGATGCCGCCGCCGATCGCAATCGCGATTGCGATTTCAGGCAGCGCCGCGATGTCGTTGATCGCCAGCGTCGTGCCGACGGCAAGCAGCATTCCGGCCATACCGAAACGGTTCCCGCGCTGCGACGAACTGGGCGACGACAGGCCACGAAGCGCGAGGATGAAACAGACGCCTGCAATCAGATAGGCAAGCATCGCCCATGACGGTGTTGATGTGGCTTCGTGCATGACGGTCTATTCCCTGTTAAACGGCAGATCGCTGTATCTCACAGTCGGTCAGCGTTCCTTTTTCTTGTACATGGCAAGCATACGCGCGGTGACGGCAAACCCGCCGAAAATGTTGATGCTGGCAAACACGACGGCAATCAGCCCGAGCCATTTTGATGTCGCATTTCCGCCAGCCGCCGCCGCAATCAATGCGCCGACAATAATCACCGACGAGATCGCGTTCGTAACCGCCATCAGCGGCGTGTGCAGCGCTGGCGTCACCGACCAGACGACATAATAGCCAACGAAACAGGCCATCACGAAGATGCTCAAGATTGAAATGAATTGCATCGTCTAATCCTTCAGATTTGGTCGGCAACCGATAAAAAATGCAAGGCGAGTCTATCCCAACAGCCGCGCGTTGACCACTTTTCCGCCGTGCGTCAGGCGGATCGCTTGGGTGATTTCGTCATCATCGGGCAACACCGGGCGACCCGCTTCCTTGTCCCAGAACGCACTCAGGAAATTGTACAGATTGCGAGAGAACAAAGCCGATGCGTCAGTTGCCAGACGTCCGGGGACATTTTTGTGGCCAACGATTTTGACGCCGTGACGCAGCACGACCTCGCCAGCAACCGCCCCTTCGACATTGCCGCCCGCTTCAACGGCAAGATCGACGATCACGCTGCCGGGTTTCATGCTCGCAATCTGTGCATCGCTGATCAGTCGCGGCGCGGGGCGTCCCGGGATCAGCGCCGTCGTGATGACGATGTCTTGCTTGGCGATATGCGACGACACGAGCGCTGCCTGTGCAGCCTTATACTCATCGGACATTTCGGTGGCATAGCCCCCCGAACCTTCGCCTTCGATGCCTTTGACATCCTCGACAAAGATCGCTTTCGCGCCGAGCGATTCGATCTGTTCCTTGGTTGCCGACCGCACGTCGGTTGCCGACACCTGCGCACCAAGCCTGCGCGCGGTTGCAATTGCCTGCAATCCCGCGACGCCGACACCCATCACGAACGCACGTGCAGCCGAAATGGTGCCCGCCGCCGTCATCATCATCGGAAAGGCCTTGCCATATTCGGCAGCAGCATCAAGCACAGCCTTGTAGCCTGCAAGGTTTGACTGGCTCGACAAAATGTCCATTGATTGCGCGCGGGTGATCCGCGGCATGAATTCCATCGCCAATGCTTCAAGCCCGGCTGCCGCATAGGCATCGACCCGCGCGCGTTCACCAAACGGATTGAGCCCCGCGACAACCCACGCACCTGGCTTTGCACCCGTGAGCGACGCTGGCTCGGGCCCCTGGACGCCCAGAATGATGTCAGCATCTTTGAGCGTGTCGGCGCGCGATCCGACGGTTGCGCCCGCTGCGCTATATTCGGCATCCGACACTGCGGCGCCAGCGCCAGCGCCGCTCTCAACGGCCATAGTCGCACCAAGCGCTATGAATTTCTTGATTGTCTCAGCAGATCCGGCAACGCGGTTTTCGCCAGCGGCAGATTCTTTTACAACTGCAATCCGAACCACCTCAACTGGCAATCAGGAGGACGACGACGATCGCAACAA
>JAYVVW010000054.1:0-13366 GCA_043786595.1 Sphingomonadales bacterium
TTCATCATGGCGACGATCAACACCAAGAATGTCCACCGTAGCAATTTTCTGCTCGGCCATCCCTACGGCGAAGATTTTGCCTATGATGAAATGATGATGACAACGATCGGTGACGCCGGGAAGGCAATCGCAGAAGGCATCGCAAAAATGCTCAAAAGCGCAAATCCTTTTGGTGATGGGCCGATCCCGCAACCCGGTGAGGGGCCAAGCAAGGAAGACCGCGAGAACGGCTTCTATGACATCCTGTTTATCGGCGAGGCGGGCGATCAAATCATCCGCGCATCGGTATCTGGCGACAAAGACCCTGGATATGGTTCAACGAGCAAGATGATCGCTGAAAGCGCATTGACGCTGCTTGAAACAACGACTTCGGGCGGGGTCTTTACCCCGGGCAGCGTAATCGCCGCGCCACTTGTCACACGCCTGCAATCCAATGCTGGTCTGACATTCAAAATCGAGGATTGAGTCCGAATGAAAACGCGTGCTGCCGTTGCCTTTGAAGCCAAAAAACCGCTCGAAATCGTTGAACTCGATCTGGAGGGCCCAAAGGCGGGCGAAGTCCTTATCGAGATCATGGCAACGGGCATTTGCCACACCGACGCCTATACGCTCGACGGGCTCGATAGCGAAGGCCTGTTCCCGAGCGTGCTTGGCCATGAAGGCGCCGGGATCGTGCGCGAAATTGGCGCAGGCGTGACGTCGGTCAAGCCCGGCGATCATGTCATCCCGCTTTACACGCCCGAATGTCGGCAGTGCAAAAGCTGCCTTTCTGGCAAGACCAACCTCTGCACCGCGATCCGCGCGACGCAGGGCAAGGGCTTGATGCCCGATGGGACAACGCGTTTTTCGTACAAGGGCCAACCAATTTTCCATTATATGGGCTGTTCAACCTTTTCAAATTTTACGGTAGTTCCAGAAATCGCCGTGGCCAAAATCCGCGAGGATGCCCCGTTTAACAGCGCCTGCTATATTGGTTGCGGAGTTACAACCGGGGTCGGGGCTGTCGTGAACACGGCCAAGGTTCAGCCCGGCGACAACGTCATCATCTTCGGTCTTGGCGGGATTGGCCTCAACGTCTTGCAGGGCGCACGGATGGCGGGCGCGAACATGATCGTCGGCGTCGACATCAACCCCGACCGCGAAGAATGGGGCAAAAAATTCGGGATGACGCACTTCGTCAATCCCAAGACGCTCGACGGCGACATTGTTGCGCACCTCGTCGCGCTGACTGACGGCGGCGCAGAATACACCTTTGATTGCACGGGAAACACCAATGTCATGCGGCAGGCGCTTGAAGCGTGCCACCGCGGCTGGGGAACCTCGATCATCATTGGCGTTGCCGAAGCGGGCAAGGAAATCAGCACCCGCCCGTTCCAGCTTGTCACCGGGCGCAATTGGCGCGGTACAGCGTTTGGCGGCGCGAAGGGACGAACCGACGTGCCCAAAATCGTCGATTGGTATATGGACGGAACGATTGAAATCGATCCGATGATCACGCATGTGCTATCGCTCGACGAAATCAACAAGGGCTTTGATTTGATGCACGCGGGCGAAAGCATCCGCAGCGTTGTGGTTTTCTAATCCAGCCCGACACTATAGTTTAACCAGAGGAGAATATTATGTTCAGTCACGTCATGATCGGTGCCAACGATCTCGAAGCATCGAAGACATTCTACGACGCATTATTTGCGACGCTCGGCGTTCCAGCGGCGATGGGACAGGGCCAGCGCTATTTCTACATGACCAAGACGGGCACATTTGGCATCAGCACCCCGATCGACGGTGCGCCTGCGACGCATGCAAACGGCGGGACTATCGGGTTTGCGGTCGATTCGCCTGAACAGGGCGATGCCTGGCATGCAGCAGGCGTCGCCAATGGCGGCACGACGTGTGAAGGCGATCCGGGCATCCGCGACAGCGAGATGGGCAAAATGTACCTCGCCTATCTCCGCGATCCATCGGGTAACAAGATTTGCGCGCTCAAGCGGATGGCCTGACGCCAACTGTATTAATCAAGGATTAGAATATGGCTATTTTCACCCACGTCATGGTCGGCACCAACGACCTTCCCAGGGCCAAGACATTTTTCAATGCCGTGCTCGGCACGCTCGGTATCAAAAACCTTGGCGGCATGACCGATCATTCGACGATGTATGGTCGTACCGGCCCCGAATTCATGGTTTCAACACCTGCGAATGGTGAAGCTGCATGCCACGCAAATGGCGGAACGGTTGGTTTTCAGGCGCCGACGCGTGCGGCTGTCCATGCCTTCCACGAAGCCGCACTGGCGAACGGCGGAACATGCGAAGGCGAACCCGGCCCCCGCTCCGCTTTGCCGTCAATGTACGCCGCCTATATCCGCGACCCTGACGGCAACAAAATGTGCGCCATTAGCTTTGCGCCCGAATAAGCGGTGATGGAAACGCTCTCGACCAACTTGGCGCACGGCGGAGTCCAGGGCGTTTACAAACATCAATCGGCGTCGACGAACAGCGAGATGATTTTCTCGGTGTTCGTCCCGCCGCACGCGCCGGGCGCACGGCTACCAATTGTGTGGTATCTGTCGGGGCTGACCTGCACGCATGCAAATGTTACCGACAAGGGCGATTTTCGCAGAGTTTGCGCCGAACTCGGCCTGATTTTTATCGCACCCGACACATCGCCGCGCGGCGAAGGCGTCGCCGACGATCCAGAAGGCGCGTATGATTTCGGGCTTGGTGCTGGATTTTACGTCAACGCAACAGAGGCGCCGTTCGATAAACAGTATCGGATGCGCGACTATATCGAGCGCGAACTCCCCGCACTTATCGCCGCAGAGTTTCCCGCTGATATGGCGCGTCAAGCGATCATGGGGCATTCGATGGGCGGCCACGGCGCACTGACAATCGCGCTACGAAACACCGACCGTTTCAAATCTGTTTCGGCATTTGCGCCGATTGCGTCGCCGCTCAATTGCGCTTGGGGCGAAAAAGCGCTTTCGGGGTATCTCGGCGATAACCGCGCTGCGTGGCGCGAATATGATAGCTGCGCACTGATCGAAGACGGTGCGCGGGTGGCTGACATTCTGGTTGACCAAGGCGTGGCCGACAATTTTCTTGACGCGCAGCTCAAACCGCAACTCCTCGAAGCGGCATGTCGTGACGCGGGCATTGCGCTGACGCTGCGGATGCAACCAGGCTATGATCACAGCTATTATTTCATCTCGACGTTCATCAACGATCACTTGCGCTGGCACGCCGAACGGCTGGGTTGATCCGGATCGGACTAGCTTGACGATTCTAACGAACCGTTTTTTGTGATTCAAGCGTGCAGCCATGCACCACCACAATCACAGGAGACGTAAATGTTCATTCCCACAAAGACGGCTGCGGCGCTCAAGCTTGGCGCGGTTACACTATTGATCGCCGGCGCAGGCTTTGCTTTGCATGCCAGAGCCGCAGTAACCCCGGCACCGGTGGCAAAGGCGGCGGTTGCACCACGAGTGCAATTGCCCCCGCCCGAAGCGCTCATAATCCTGATCCGCTCTTCGATTGTCGCGCTAAGCCAGGCGAACGTGACCAACAATTACAGCGTGCTGAGCGCAATGGGATCAAAAACACTCCGCACCGCCAATTCGCCGCAAAGCATAGCCTATACGTGGCGAAACTGCCAAGCCGTCAAATTTCAAACTGAGACACTACCCAATCCTGACGGGACGCCCAACCGTTCGTCGGTCAGCCTTGGCACGCCGGGAACGCCTGTAACGCTTACCAACGTCGCGGCGGGTGTTCGGGCGAGTGACGCGGTCAACCTTGGTCAATTGCAGGGCGCGGCAACGGCTACATTAGCTGCGGCCAATAGCTACACCGATGGCCGGATTACCGCGCTGACATTTGATCTCAAAAATGTTGCCAGCTTCCGCGCCACCGGTGATAGTGGCAAGTGGAGCCTGACTGGCGGTATTTCAGGAGGACCCAACTCAGGCGTCGCGGCATCGGCCGGGATCGACATCCTGATCGGCAACTGATTTTCTTTCCCGACCCGGAAAAGGACCGCGCGGCAGAAATGTCGCGCCGTTTTGGTGCTTGCTTTACGTGAACGGTAAGGACAAGGTCAGATCATCCCTATTCACGAGCAACAAAGGATGTTTTCATGGCTGAAGCCTATATCATCGACGCCGTCCGTACCCCGCGCGGCATTGGCAAACCGGGCAAGGGCGCGCTTTCGCACCTTCACCCGCAGCATCTGGCCGCAACCGTTTTGCGCGCGCTCAAAGAACGCAACAATCTCAACACCGCCGAAGTTGACGATATCATCTGGTCGACCAGCACCCAGCGCGGCAAACAGGGCGGCGATCTTGGCCGGATGGCAGCGCTCGATGCTGGCTATGATATCAAAGCATCGGGGATGACGCTTGATCGTTTTTGTGGCGGCGGCATCACCTCGGTCAATCTCGCAGCAGCGCAGGTGATGTCGGGCATGGAAGATGTCGTGATCGCAGGCGGCACCGAAATGATGTCGTATACGAGCGCGCTTGGTGCCGAAGATATGGCAGCCGGGGTCATGCCGATGGGCATGGGTTCGGGGAACCGCCACCTTCAGGATATTCACCCCCAGTCGCATCAGGGCGTCTGCGGCGACGCGATCGCAGCGATGGAAGGTATTACGCGCGAAGCTGTCGATGCGCTTGGCCTCGAAAGTCAGCGCCGTGCCGACATCGCGATCAAGGAAGGTCGTTTCGACAAGAGCCTGATCACGGTCTATAACGAAGATGGCAGCGTTGCGCTTGACCATGAAGAATTTCCCCGGCCGCAAACCACCGCCGAAGGGCTTGCCGCGCTCAAGGCGTCATTTGACGGTATTGCCGATATGTCGATCCAGCCCGACGGCCAGACGTTCCGCCAATCGATCACCAAAAAATATCCTGACCTCGAATTCACCGGCGTCCATCACGCGGGCAACAGTTCAGGCGTCGTTGACGGCGCCGCCGCTATCCTGCTCTGCTCAAAGGAATATGCCGAGAAAAATGGCCTCAAACCGCGCGCGCGCATCGTAGCCACCGCCAACATCGGCGATTGCCCGACACTGATGCTCAACGCGCCCGTGCCAGCAGCACGGAAGGTGCTGGCAAAGGCAGGGCTTACGCCAGACGACATCGACCTTTGGGAAATCAACGAAGCTTTTGCAGTCGTCGCTGAAAAATTCATCCGTGATCTCAAGCTCGACCGCGACAAGGTGAACGTGAACGGCGGCGCGTGCGCACTTGGCCATCCAATCGGCGCAACGGGGTCGATCCTGATCGGCACGCTGCTCGACGAACTTGAACGGCGCAATCTCAAGCGCGGCCTCGTGACGATGTGTGCGGCGGGCGGAATGGCCCCCGCGATCATCATCGAACGCGTCTGAATCCGTCACCACCCCCGCGTGGTTTGCCGCGCGGGGCTTTGCTTCATCCGACGATGTTGCGATCAGTTAGAAGTTTGAGAGCGCCTGCTCGTAATCCATCAGAGAAGATGTAGTTCCTCAGCGCTGTGTCGGCAGACGCATCTTTTGATGGTTGCGCCACCATGAATTTGGCCCAGCTTTTTACCGCTGCGTTACGGTCTCCCAGCCCCGCGAAAACAAGCGCATCACACAGCTGCGCGTAAGCTGAATTTTTTTCACCGCCGATTTCATGCGCGTCGGCCAATATCTCCATCTGGTCGGTCTTCCCCTGCACAATCAGCGCAAGAGCAAGCGGCAACCGACCGTAGCTAGAACCCTCTGGTCTAATGAGAAATGCGCGCTCGATCAGTGGAAGCGCTTCGTCGTCACCACACTGATACATCAACCCACCAAGCACAGCGACAAGCACGGGATCATAGGGATTGAGCGCAACTGCTTTCAAAGTGTTGCGTTTGCCAGTGACACAGTCATTGTTGAGATAATTGATCCGGGCAATCGCAAACCGCGCAAACGCGTCTTCGGGACTGTTGGCGACCGCCTCATTAGCAAGTTCGGTCGCGCGTGTCATCGCTGCGACCTTTTCATATCCCGTTGTTGACGGATCTAACGCCAGAAAAGCACGCGCAGTCAGGACGACAGCTTTCAATCGTGTTTCGGTTACCGGTTCGGGCATGCACTTCAAAACGCGATCACGCTGCCTCGCTTCATGATTCCGCTCAAACGCGATATACTGTAACATACACGCATATCCAGGCGTGAAGGTCGTCTGGTTGCGCCTGAATTCGGTCGTTACGATGACACCAAATGCTCCCATCAAATTGGCTATCGAAGGCGCAAGCTCGGTTTCGACTTTGCCCGGATCGTCAGACAATGTCACCGTCGTGGACCATATTACTGTATGTGTGCGACCTTCGATCAACCGCAAAAACAGCCGGTTGGAATTTGTGCCTGTTTTTACGAGTTGCGGCGTAAGTTCGTAGATTGCCCCATCGCTGGTACCAACCGACGGTGTTCCCGTTTGCAAACGAGCGGTCCACGACCGGCTCATACCATCGGCCATGACTGCATAGGCTAATTGAGCAACGCGGGTTGTTTGCGCATCACTTCGAAAGGCATTGACGGGCCGCAAAACCAAAATTGGCGTTTTCAACACGGCGTCGCCTACTATTTTAGTTGATTGACGTCGCGACACTGTCAGTACGACTGCGGCTAGAATGGCGATCAGCAAAATGCCAAGAAACAGCCACTTCCAACTTAAACGAAACCGTCCAACCACAGGTGGCGCGGAAGCGCTGGCGCGTTGTACAGCAGAAACGAAACCAGTTTCGGTTGCGGGTGATGAAGCTGATGAAAGCGCGGCACTGCCCAGCGAAACCACGCGCACCCGGTAAGAGCCAGGTTCGATAACCAGATGGCTCGACCCTGCTAGCGGAAACTTCGCGTAATGTGCTTCAAGCAACTTGCGCAAGCGACCGACCTGAACACGGGGATAGCTATCAGACAGTGCATCAAAGTCGCTTTCGCGGCCCAACCCTTCGACAGCAACGGTGTAGGCTTTCAACGTGCGGCCACGCCCGGCAATCGTCTCGCTTACAAGATATTGCAGCAACCGCGTCAATACCGGCGCTCTTCGTAGTTCGGGCGTATTGAGAAGGCGCGCAAGTTCGTCGCGCATAAGCGAATCGCGCCTGAAATTCTCAACTGAACCAATATCTGCCACGATCACTTCCAAGCGTTAAAGTCTTTTGAGTCCACGATGCCAGAAAGGCCGTTTGGCGGGGGGGTAACATTGCTGTTACAAATGTTAAGAAACCGCAAACTATAGTCGTTGTCAGCCGCAAATAGCACGAGAGTCTAACGAGTTACAAGGCTTAACGCACGATTGCTGAACATGTAACGGTGTGACACTCATTTCGCTTCATCATGCGAGTAAAACAGACACTTGGATTTCTCGCCGTTTCGGAGATTCGCACCGTGAACGTTGCAGGGTTTGGTCGCCCTCGATTGTTCACACACTATTTTGTAAAAGATGGTGGCGACATTTTAGGAACTGCGGGCTCCATATCGTTATGTGTCTGGATCAATCCAGATTCTGATCGGTTGTGCGGTTAAACGTATCATGGCCATGCGTTCGATAGGCTTGCAGTTTGGTTTCACCCCGTGACCAATTTGTTCTATGGCACGCAGGTCATCGAATGTCCCGGAGGACGAAACTCTCCTCCCCGTCAGTTGACAACTTCCGGGACATCATCATCTAAATTCCTGTTCCCGATCAGCACGAATATAGAAAGCGTCCGTTGGAATCGGCGGAATTTTGCTTGAATGGGGTTTTTCTGAAGTAACGATCCGGATCGATTGGCCTGTCTTGTCATCAACCGGACACCTCCGACAACCACCGCTTTGTCATCCCGAGCGAAGCGTGGCAATCCAGTTTTCCCGTGTTTCCGCCACTGTCTGGATTGCCACAGTCGCTTTGCTCCTTCGCAATGGCGGTTGATGGAGGCAACCAACTGACTGATACTTTTGCGTGCTATTCGCATATTACCTTACCAAACAGCGCTTCGATCAAGCGATACAGCCACGTAACAGATGTTAAAATTCGTTTACATGTGCGTCATTCCATACTGCATATTGTGGCCATATTCTGATTTAACACTATATATTGATTTTTCGCCAGTTCACGGTATGAAACTGCTCGCGTCACGATCACAGTCGCATATTTCGATCATGATCAACCGCCCCCATTTATTACTTTGCACAATGATTGCATTGGCGTTGCCATCAGCCGCCGATGCCGCAGCGAGCGCGTCGCTGGCCACTGCGACAATCCGCCATGCCGCTTCGCTGCACTCAGGCGGCGTATATGATAACAGCGGCTCGCTGATTGTCAGAAGCGATGTTGCAAACCCGCAAATGCGGCGGGTCGATGCCGAGGGCAATTCAATCGCACGGCCAGTTGTTGCTACATGGCCAATGATCGTGATCGATTTGCAATGACAACAGGCTTGCCGCCGAACCGGGCAAAACGGAACAAGGCGGGCTGGGTTCTGACGCTCGCAACCAATAATCTGTCGCTGTTGATTTTGACGTATATAAGAGAGAAACAAGATGTTTGATGCCGTTCCCGTCAATCGAGCACCCGCAGCACCGGTTGCTATCAATGATAAGCCCGCACTGGCTGAACGGCGTGAACATGATCGTCATCTTACCATTTTTCGCGTCGCAAAGCTGACAGCGGACAAAGTCGAAGGATTATGCGTCGCGCGCAACGTGTCTTCGGGCGGTATGATGCTTGATGTTTTGACGCACTATGATCTTGGCCAGATAGTACGTGTTTCGCTCGCCGAAGATCATCATCTTCACGGTCGCGTTATCTGGCAGCGCGAATCGACGATCGGCATCCAGTTTGAAGTTGCAATCGACGTTGGCGGGATCTTGGCCAAGCCAGCCATATTGCCGTGTGGGCACACGAGGCGGATGCCACGGATGCAAATTCGGCAGAGCGCCGAGGTGCGCGTTGGATCCAAATCGCTGCCCGTCGAAATTTACGACATCTCTCAACGCGGAGCGAAATTGAAAACCGATCATGAATTTGATGACCACGATATGGCATGGCTCGTGATCAAGGGACTTTCCCCGGCGTGCGGCACGATACGCTGGCAGCTTGATGGCTATGCCGGCATTGAATTCGCAAAAGTGATACCGATCGCCGACCTCATGCACTGGTTAGGAAATAGCAACAGGGCCGATCTACGACATGTTTGAAATCGGTTAGCCACCGTTTTTGCACTCGCATCCGCAGCGCTGCGCGATATAGAGCGTGGTCATGACACTTAACGGCCCCACATCAAACAGCCTCATCTCGCAGCGCTTGCGCCTTCACTATGCCGATTGGGGCAATCCCGATGCGCCGCCGCTGCTGCTCGTTCACGGTGGGCGCGATCATTGCCGCAGTTGGGATTGGGTGGCGGAGGCATTGCGCCGCGATTGGCATATCATCGCGCCCGATCTGCGCGGACACGGCGACAGTGCATGGTCGCCCGATGGCAATTATGACATGTCGGCATTTGTTTACGATATCGCGCAGTTGATCCATCAGCTTGCGCTGCCCCCCGTCACGATCGTCGCGCATTCGATGGGCGGCAATATTGCGACGCGCTACACCGGGCTTTATCCCGAAAACGTACGCAAGCTCGTTTCGATCGAGGGGCTTGGCCCGTCGCCCAAAGTGATGGCAGAGCGTGATAAGGTCGGCATTCGTCAACGCTTTCGCACATGGATCGACGACAAACGGAGCGCGGCGGCGCGGTTGCCAAAGCGCTACCCAACACTCGACGCAGCGTTTGCGCGCATGAAAAGCGAAAACACCTATCTGACCGACGAACAAGCGCGCCATCTGACGATCCACGGTGTCAGCCGCAATGAGGACGGCACGTGGAGCTGGAAGTTCGACAATTATCTCAACATCTGGTCGGCCTTTGATATGCCGCATGAAGATTTGCTCGCGATCTGGGATGCGATCACCTGCCCGGTGCTGATGCTCTACGGTGCCGATAGCTGGGCATCGAACCCGGAAAAAGACGGACGGATCAAACATTTCAAAACAGCGCGCGTTACCGAATATGAAAATGCCGGGCACTGGCTGCATCACGACCAGTTTGATCGCTTCATGAGTGACTTGAAAGCCTTTCTATAATCAGGAGACCATCATGTCTGGCATGGACAGCGACACGTTTGACAGCTTCATCGATCAGCTTGGCCGTTATGTCCGTGAACGTCTGATACCGGCAGAGGCCAAGGTTACAGAGAACGACCTCATCCCCGACGAGATCCTGTCCGAAATGCGCGACATGGGTCTGTTTGGCCTGACAATGCCCGAAGAGTTTGGCGGCGCTGCGATGAACGTTTCGCAGTATATCGAGACGATCCGGACGCTGTCTTACGCGATGCCGTGCTACCGTTCGATCATCTCGATCAACGTCGGGATGACCTGCTCGGCAGTGGTCAAAAGCGGGACGGCCGAGCAAAAGGCGCATTGGCTGCCTCGGCTTGCGGCGGGCGATATCGCATCGTTCGGGCTGACCGAGCCCGGCAGCGGATCGGATAGCGCCGCGATGGCGACCACGGCCGTACGCAGCGGCAATGGCTATGTCTTGAACGGCACCAAGCGCTATATTACCAACGCACCCTTCGCCAAAGTCGCGCTGATCATGGCGCGCACCAGCAAGCAAGCGCTGCCCAAAAATGCGCACGTCAGCGCCTTCCTCGTGCCAATGGACACGCCGGGGATTAGTGTTGGCAAATCAGACAAAAAGATGGGTCAGGCAGGTTCGCACATCGCCGACATCATCATGGAAGACGTCCAAATTTCGGGTGACGCGCTGCTTGGCGGCGAAGAGGGCAAGGGCTTCCAGACCGCGATGCAAAGCCTCGACAATGGCCGATTGAGCGTGGCGGCGGCATCGGCAGGCTATGCGCGGCGGATGCTCGATACAGCACTGCGCTACGCCAATGAGCGCAAGGCGTTTGGCGAGCCGATCGCCAACTTTCAGCTCATCCAGGCGATGCTTGCCGACAGTCAGGCCGAAATTTATGCAGCGGAGTGCATGATCACCGACGCCTGCCGCCGCGCCGACGCGGGCGAGAAAGTGTTGATGCAGGCTGCTGCTACCAAAATGTTCGCCTCTGAAATGTGCGGGCGCGTTGCCGATCGCTGCGTCCAGATTCACGGCGGCGCGGGCTATCTCGCCGAATATGAGGCCGAGCGTTTTTTCCGCGATGCGCGCATCTACCGGATTTATGAAGGGACGACGCAGATCCTCCAGCTTGTCATCGCCAAAAATATGCTCCGCGAATTTGCGGGGCAGGCGTGATGACGCATGACTATACCGCGATCCGCGCCGAAGTCGCCAAACTCTGCCAGCAATATCCCGGTCAATATTGGCGGACGAAAGACCGTGACCGCGCCTACCCGACCGAGTTCGTCAATGCGCTATCAGAAAGCGGGTATCTCGCCGCGCTGATCCCCGAAGAATATGGCGGCGCGGGATTGCCGCTCTCGGGGGCTGCCGCGATCCTTGAGGAGATTCAGGCGCAAGGGTGCAACGGCGGTGCCTGCCATGCGCAAATGTATATCATGGGCACGCTCCTGCGCCACGGATCAGATGCGCAGAAAGCCGCTTATCTGCCGCGCATCGCAACGGGCGAATTACGGCTTCAGGCGTTTGGCGTGACTGAACCGACGAGCGGCACCGATACGCTCGCGCTCAAAACCACCGCAAAGCGCAACGGCGATGATTATATCGTCAACGGCCAGAAACTATGGACGAGCCGCGCCGAACATAGCGACCTGATGCTGCTGCTCGCACGCACGACACCGCGTGAAGCCGCGTTGAAAAAGACCGATGGGCTGTCGGTATTTCTCGTCGATATGAAGGCGGCGATTGGCAACGGCATGACGATCCGCCCGATTGAAACGATGATGAACCACGCGACGACCGAAGTGTTTTTCGATAATTTGCGTGTGCCTGCGGCAAACCTGATTGGCGAAGAGGGCCAGGGATTTCGCTATATCTTGTCGGGTATGAATGCCGAGCGCCTGCTGATCGCGGCGGAATGTATTGGTGACGCCAAATGGTTCACCGCACGGTCAACCGCTTATGCCAATACGCGCGTGCTGTTCAATCGCCCGATCGGCCAGAATCAAGGCGTGCAATTCCCGATTGCGCGCGCCTATGCGCAGATGCGCGCCGCCGAGTTGATGGTGGTCGAAGGATTGCGTAAATATGAAGCGGGCGAAAATGTCGGCGAAGAGGCCAATATCGCCAAGATGCTCGCCGCCGAGGCCAGTTGGGCAGCGGGCGAAGCCTGTATCCAGACGCACGGCGGGTTCGGTTTCGCCGCCGAATATGACATCGAACGCAAATTCCGCGAAACGCGGCTGTATCAGGTCGCGCCAATTTCAACCAACATGATCCTGTCATTCGTCGCCGAACATGTGCTTGGACTGCCGCGGAGTTATTGATGGACGAATGGCAGGAATATGTCGGCAAAAGTCAGACCCAAAGCGACATTCTGACCGACGGTCTGCGCGCTCGCTTTCAATCGACGCTGGAGGGCACCTCAGAGCGCCACCACGCGCCTCAAGGCGTTCACTGGTGCTGCTGCCTGCCTGACACTCCCACAGCCTTTCTCGGGGCTGATGGGCACCCTAAACGCGATGTCACTACTTTTCTTCCGCCGGTCGCGCTCCCGCGCAGGATGTGGGCGTCGAGCGCGGTCAATTTTCTCGCGCCGATCAGCGTTGGTGCCGTTGTCAAGCGAACGTCGGTAATCGCTGCCGTGAAATGCAAGCTCGGCGCTTCGGGCCCGCTCGTTTTCGTTGACATCAATCATCACATCACCGCCGACGGCATTGCTGCCGTGCAAGAGCGCCAGACGATCGTCTACCGCGAAGCCAGCACCGCCGCGCCTGCGCCCAAACGTGTAGCGGTACCGAGCGATTTTTCAGACTGGCAATGGCACCGCGCGGTGACTCCGTCATCAGCACTGCTGTTCCGCTATTCAGCGCTGACGTTTAACAGCCACCGCATCCATTATGACCTGCCCTATGCGCGCGATCACGAAGGATATCGCGGTTTGGTGGTGCACGGGCCGCTCACCGCAACATTATTGCTTGATCTCGCCGCGCGCGCGCTTGGTGGTAACAGCGTCAAAACATTTGCGTTTCGCGGCGAGGCGCCTGCCTTCGCAGATGAGGCGCTACACCTCGTCGGACGCGCGGACAACGCGCGGTTGACACTGGCAGCGCTGGGGAGCGACGGGCGAACAATCATGTCCGCCCACGCCACGATTTAGGGTGGCGTGCAAGAAATGCGAATCGTCATTGCGAGCGAAGCGCGGCAATCCAGCGGCACCAGAGACTGGATTGCCGCGCTTCGCT
>JAYVVW010000055.1:0-40651 GCA_043786595.1 Sphingomonadales bacterium
GAACGCCGGATGGTAGAACGCCGTATCCGCATGGCAAAGTTCCCGCACACCAAGAGCTTTGACACCTTCGATTTTACCGCTCAGCCATCGCTGAACAAGGCACTGGTGTTAGAACTGACGCGCGGGGAAGGTGTTTCAATCCACGCCCCCGTGAGGGGGCGACGCGAAATCGGCAGTGGCCATCCGACTTTATCAAGTTTCAATCCACGCCCCCGTGAGGGGGCGACGAGGGAAATAGGAAGATGAAATTTCTTTGAGAGCGTTTCAATCCACGCCCCCGTGAGGGGGCGACCAATCTGGGCCAGCTTGTCTCGCTCAAACCCAACGTTTCAATCCACGCCCCCGTGAGGGGGCGACGGACGTAGGGGTAACACAATGAGAAAGAACGGGAAAGTTGGTGGTTTACGCGAACCTCCCTATATTTAAGCTAGTCTAAAGTAGGGTGACTCACCATCCGTCGGAATATTTTTTTAGAATCAATAAGTTAGGCCTTGCGCGAACGTCCCCGGGAAATCGCGTCCGCTTAAGGTTCGCGCGGCTAAAATTGGAGCGGCCCTTCGAGGTCGAGCGCGGCCTTCGCACCCACATGTTCAATGCGTTTCCGTCCTTCTGCGCCTAACCGGTAAAATCGAAGAGAATCGCATTCAACATCAATCTCACCAATCAACCGCGCGCGTAACGCGATCCACTGTCCCGGATCAACCTCACACTCGAACACAGAATATTGCACCCGTTGCCCAAAATCGAGGCAGGCTCGGGCGACGCGCCTTAGCCGCCTTCGCCCGGTGGTATTCTCGGTCCTCACGTCATAGGTTACCAACACCAACATTCCGCCGCACTCCTATTTCCAGATGAAGCCGGGATAGCCGTCCATGTCACCACGCAGGTGACGAGCGAGCATCTGCGCCTGAACATGCGGGACAAGGCCGAGCGGCATATCCTCCCCCAAAAACGGATGGCGTAACACTTGCCGTTTTCGCTCCGAAAATGCGGTCAACACCGCTTTTCGACCGGCTTCATTGAGCAACACCGCGCCTGTCTCACTTTCCTCAAAATCGGAAACGGCAAGCTGCCGCCGATTGATGAGACTAAGCGCGAGCCGGTCTGCCAATACTGGTCGCATTTCTTCCATCAGATCGAGCGCAAGACTCATACGTCCCGGGCGGTCAGCGTGAAGGAAGCCGATTGCGGGATCAAGGCCGACGCCTTCCAATGCACCCCGGCAATCATTGCCCAGCACCGCATAAAGGAAGGAGAGCAACGCATTTACGCGGTCAAGTGGTGGCCTGCGAGTACGACCCTTAAAGGAAAATTTGGGATCATCATGGCGGATCATCGCGTCAAACGCGCCGAAATACAGCGCCGCACCTTCGCCTTCGCATCCCCGCAGAATATCAATGTCGGCTGCGGCAAGCGAGCGCCGCGCTACATGGGTTATCCGCGCTTCGGCATCAGTAAGCGGTGCGACCTCACCATAGTCACGAAGCGCGCGACGGATCACGGTGCGTTGATTGGCAAGCTTCGCAGCAACAACTCCCTTGGCGATAACCAGCGATTTCGCCGGGTCGTCAGCCGTGCGGTGCTGCGTTCGCCGAACTAGAACATTGCCGCTGCGCGGTCCTTCGACACGGGCCAAAAAGCGGCCATGTTCGGTGAGGAAGGATATGGTGACACCCGCTTCAGTGCAGGCGTTCATCAGCGAGGGTGAAATCGAAGCGCGGCCCAGGCAGACCAGCCCGCCGATGACGTGGATTGGCGCGCGACCGCGTTCCTGCTTGTCCACCTCCACCACGATGTTCGCGCCGTCCTTGCGGCAATATGCGCCTTCGGACGTGACGTAGATTGTATTGAGGTGGCGGCGCATAGGCGGTCAGCTTTCTATCATTCGGGCTAGCCATTTTGAAACGTCCGGCGGGTTAGTCATCCGTTTGGGACGGCAGAGATCGGCCATTGAGCAGGCTCCGCAGAGCTTGGCGGCCCACACTGGTGGCGGAGTACGAGCGGCGCGGATCATATCGCGGGCATCGTGGGCAACCTGCCTGGTTAGTGCGCGCAGTTCCGTATCAATCGCCACCGGATGTCGCCGCCGTACCGCGCCGTAATACAACAATCCTTCGACAACCTCGACGCCGAACATCTCTTCGAGGCAAAGCGCCTGCGCGCACAGTTGCACCTCATCCGCGCGGTGCGTCTTGGGCTTGCCGCGCTTGTATTCCACCGGGATCAGCGCATCGCCGCGCTTTTCGACGACATCGGCAATCCCGGCGACGCCAAGCGCAAAGGACCGTAACTGAACAGAGCGCAGCGTCTGAACCCCGCCGCGCCGATCTGCCTTTCCGCTATCCACCTTCTCATGCAGGATGCGTCCTTCTGCCGTCGCCGTATTCTCCGCCCACAGCCGCTCGACATGGATCAGAGCGCATTGGCGCGGGCAGAACAGATAGTGCTGAAGCGCGGAGATCGGCAGCAGCAGGTCTTCGGCTGTGGCGTCAGGGGGAGGCGCGGGGTGCATGGCGGGGGCCCTACAGGTCGAGTATTTCCACCCCGGGTGGTAGGTTCGCGCTATCTACATTCACCGCATAATCACTGAACGCGCGAGCGGGCGGATAATTGTGCGTCCGCTGATCGCCGACTGGCAAAGTTTCGCCGTTGTAAACGCGCTCCACCGTCACACGGTCGAACAATATATGCGCGGGAGCGTTGCCCATACGGTTTTCATGCTTGAACACGATCAGGCGGCGCTTGGACATTTCACCGCGCGCGGCTGAACGGTCATGATCGAACATATTACCCAGCGCTTCCCACAGCAGCGCCAGATCATCTTCCGAAAAGCCCGTGCCCTTGCTCCCTTGGGCGAGCGGCGCGGAGACAAAGCCGTGGGCGCGGTAGAGGCCGTAAGGAACGATGTGCTTGCGGCCCATCGTGCGCTCTTTTTCAACATCTTTTTCGTTCGTCACTGCCATGCGCGTAATCGAAATTTCCAAGGGCATTATTGGCTCCACGGAACGGGCAAAGGTAAATTGGACAGGCCCACGCACTTGGCCGCAGTTAACGCCCGTGCTCATCACCGCACCAAATGTGCGCACGTCGAAGAAGTTCGCGCACATCCATGAGGTAAGTTGCTGCGCCTTTATCTCATCCTTGGGCCGCTTTTCCATCTCACTATCTTTGGTGACCTCTGGCATGATCGCCGCCCAAGCCTTTTTGCTTAGAGTGTTGAGAACCGCACGTTCTGTTATGTAAATTTCATGCCCCGGCACTTCATCCCTCGCGAGAGCCACATAGCTGCGAACTTTCCGTTTCAGACACACATCCGTCACCAATCCCTGATTGGTTTCAGGATCGACGCGGGGAAGGTTTCCGGCATCTGGATCACCATTAGGGTTACCGTTGGTGACATCGAAAAAGAAAACGAAGTCGTAACGATTTTCGATGGGTTGGCTGGTCATGATGCGGTCTCCTCGCTTTGAGCGATTTCTGAATTGTCCGTAGATTTCGTGAAGCGTTCGGCGCGCTGGTGGTAGTATCCGATGGCAAAGCGCGCCTGATCTTCTAGCCGCAGGGTGAGCGGCAAGCCTTGGTTGACACCGGCGATGATTGCTTCGAGGCGTTTGTCATGCCATTCAGCCAAATGCTTCTTTTCCGGCTTTTTGCGTATCGTTGCCAAGTGGTTCATTGAATTTTTAATGAGAAGCGCAAACGTCCGCATCGGGGCGGATGATGCGGAACCGTAAAAGCGATCCCGGATCGTCGCGTTGATGTCCCTGCCTAACGCATCCTGCTGGATTGCTTCCAATTCGGCAAACCAGCGTCCCAGCCGGTATGCTGCATTCGTATCAGTCTCATCAAGCGCCACGGGCACCTCCTCTTTTATAAAGCCAAGTCTGTAATCACGGTTAAGAATGCCGCGCAGAATTGCTGCGCGCATTGCGGTTACGTTATCGACGCTTTTGCCGTCGTTCTTTTTGCCCTGTTCCGCCCGGATGCGAATGAGGATCGCGCACATCAGGCTGCGCGGATAGCGGGTGCCGTTCAGTATCGCGCGCATCAATTCGCCGCCGAGCAAGGCCGGGATATTCTCGCTTTTATGCTGCGCGGCGGTTTCGATCAGCAGGTGCCATGCCGATGGCGGCCAGACCTTGGGCGGTGGCGCGATCGCCATATCCTGCCAGTGTTCGCGGATTCGCCGTTCGAGATCGCCGAATGTGCCATCATACCAGAACCGCACCGAAAGCCGCGCAGCGTTGGGCGCAAGACCAAGGATATAGAAGCGGGTGCCGGGATTGAGCTTGGCATTAAGTTCGGAAGTGGGGCGGCCTTGAGCCACGGCCTCAAGCTGCGCTTTGACCTTGGCTGCTTCTTCCTTGTCCGACGGTAGTTCAAAGAAATGGGCAGCCCACTCATCCGCAGCATCAGCGGCTTCTTGAGCTTCATCACTCGGCTCGCGGGCGTCAGCCCAGAACGCCGTAGTTGTGTCGCCGATTCGAACTTTGTTGCCACTGTCCTTGCTCAGAAGTCGATTGAGGGCAGCGCCATATTGAGCCGCTGCGGCTTCTGACACGGGCGCATTGGCACCTTGTTCCTTCCGATATGATTCAACTGAATCAAGGTTGAACGAAACGAGCTTTACACTCGCGATTGAGCTATTTGGGTCATAGACCCCTTTGATCGACGGATGCTTCAATGCGGCCTTGGCTCGCAACCCGGTGACAAGGCACAAATCACCAAAAATTTCGTCGGTGTTCGCGGAAAGCAAGGTGCGAGCGGCTTGGCGATCATGGATAAATTGCTGTTCGCCATCAAGTCTGAATACGAAATTCGCGTCTTTCATTTCTTGACGGAAAAGAGGTTCCACAAACCGAGATGGTGCCCATCCTTCGATAAATTTTCGAAGTGCCAATAAGCCAACGTCATCTGAATTTGCGAGAAGCGCGGTGTGAATTTTCTTAAATTCCGCGAAACGTTTTGGTGTTTTTTCGTTTTCTCTTATTTCCACTCCAAGCGTGTATGCTGACTTGTCCCACAGACGGTTGGCCGCGATATTGGTAGTACGCCCGTTATATGCAGGCACATCCATCATTTTGGGAGCGGGCTTTTTGCCCGAAATGTCACGAATATCCTGCACGTCGGCAACCGTACCGTCAGGAGCCAATATAATAGCGTAGCTAATTCTCTCCCGTGTATAGCCAACCCGCGGAACCTCGCCCCGCGCGGCCATGCGATCATAATAGCTGTTGAGCGCCTGAAGGATCGTCATGCGATCACATCCTCGCTGTTGAGCGGTGGCACAGCCATTACGCCATCGACCAGCGCCGCGCGAAAGAAGTAGGGGGTGTGATTGTTGGCATGGTCAATATCATGCAACATCCAGCCTAGATCGCGGTTGCGCTGATCCTCTGGTAATTTGCATTCCGGCAGACCGCCCTCCACCAGTTCAAAATGAGCAGCGAACTCGCGGGTGCCAAGACAAGGCCGGTGAAAACACTGCCCCGCCGCCGCGCGCCGTTTAAACATGGCTATATGCTTGGCGGCTGTATCACCTTCTCCCGCCGCAGCGGTCAATTCAAAATGCGCCTCAATCACATAGGCGGGCTTCACCAGCACGGTGGCGGCGCGTTGCTGGCGATTGTCATCCACCGCCAGCCCCAGCCCATTGGTATCGCCCCGGTTCATCGCCGATTTGACCGTTCCCGCCGGAATTTTCGCGCCCACTTCATTGCGGCGGATCGAGGTGAAGCGGATGGGCTTAAGCACATGGATCGCGTCGACCACCCACAGGATCGCCGGCTTCCAATGGATCGCTTCCAAAATGCCGCGCGCAGCAGAGGGCGTCAACACATCATAGGAAACGCGCTCAACCTTCATTTCAGGCCGCGTAAAACAGGCATGATCGCCCCAGACGTGGACTTTTATGGGCATTTGTCTACCTTCTGATTGTTAGCCAATGATATTACTTTCGACCGAGCGAAAAGAACTATCATTCCAGTCTAAACCGCTTTGATCTGAATACAATTCGCTATTATCAAGTATGACAAATTGATCTGCATATTTTTCGGGTTCAATAGAATGCGCAGCACCTGATGACATAAGTTGTGCACAAATGTTGCGCGGTACAGGCACGGAGTAGAGTGCCAGTTTTCGAGCAATTGCACCTGGTCGGTCAACAAAGCTGAGCTTTTTGACGAGCGCATTCACCGTTTCCCGTTCACCCATTGATTGATACGGCACAATCACTGGCTGCATCACATCTTCGATAAACCGAAACGCGCTGGCAATTTGCGCGAAGGGGAAATTGAGCGCGTTCGCCGTTTCCTCGATGGCGTTCAGTATGCCACGCGTCTGGTTCGGTTTATCACCCAGCATTGTTGCATCAAGCTGTTCCGGCCCCTTCGTCCAATAGACCAACGAGAAATAGGCGCGAATGGCTTCCAGTCCTAGTGGATCGTCCCCGCGTGTTCGGAGAACTTCTCGCGTGGCACTCGCAAATTGGGCCATTGCTTTAGGCGTGTTGCGACCCGCGACCTCGGCAGGATCGAACACATGGACGATCCCTTCCGCGTGTAAACCCTCCCGGTTGCACCGCCCTGCGGCCTGCGCGATGCTGTCCAGTCCGGTCATCGCGCGCCAGACGGTTGGGAAATCCACGTCCACCCCGGCTTCGATCAATGATGTCGCAATCAGGCGAACGTGTTTCTTGTCGGTCAAATCCTGCCGTATTTCCGCTAGGGCAGCCCGGCGATGGAGCGGGCACATCAATGTCGTCAGATGCCGCGCACCCGGTGCGTCTTTGATTTGAGTGAACAAATCGCGTGCATGATCACGTCTGTTGACGATGCACAGCACCTGATCCTGCGCGCGCAACTCTGCGGCTAACGCATCATCGCTCACCGGCTCAGGCGCAATCTCTACCCGCACCCGTTTCAGTTGCGTATAGAGATGCTGCGGATCGGGGGCGAGTTCGCGGACATTCTCCAGACCCTTCTCAAATCCGTCCTGTTTGGAAAGCGCCGGCTGAGTCGCAGTGCACATCACTACGCTGGCTCCATAGCCTGTCGTCAGCGTCTCAATCGCCGCCATACAGGGGCGAAGCAGCGGCAGCGGCAGGGTTTGCGCCTCATCCAATATGATGACGCTCTTCGTTAGATTATGAAGCTTGCGACAGGCAGAGGTGCGAGCGGCGAACAGGCTTTCAAAGAATTGCACCGATGTGGTGACGATGATCCGCACATCCCAATTTTCAGCATCACGGCGCAGTTTTTTAAGGCCTTCGCGGCCTTCATCATCAAATTGTTCGTCGCCCTTGGGGTCCCATTCAACCGCACTGTGATGTTCCAGCACGTCGCCATCCTCACCCACCGCATCGCGGAAGACTTGCGCGGTCTGCTCGATAATCGACGTATAGGGGATGACATAGACAATCCGGTTCAGCCCATGCGCAATTGCGTGATCGAGCGCAAAGGCCAGGCTAGTCAGCGTTTTGCCGCCGCCTGTCGGCACGGTGAGCGAGAACAGTCCGGGAGACTGGCTGGCCTGCGCGCGGACATGGCTGAGAATATCGCCGCGCAGCCGGTTTACCTCGGTAGTGGTGCTGGCCTTACCGGCAAGTTTTGTATTCAGCCGGTCCCGCAGCGTTTCTAAGCTGTTGACAAAGCCGCGCTTAACGATCTCACGCTTGGCCTTCGCATAAAATTGTTCTGTCGCCAGAAAATCCGCATCGACCAGCGCGGAAAACAGCATCCGTATTAAGAAAGCGCGTTCAAAACCAAGATGTTGGCTTTTCGCGTTCAGAGGCGCTGGCACCCTTATCAACGATTTTTCAGGTAGCATCCCGGCGTGGTCTTCCCACCCGGCATAGGGTTCGATCTCCTTGGTAAACAGCCGGTGCGTGAGCGTCCCCGGGACATGTTCACTTCCGCCATCGGCCAACCCCGCATGGTGTCCGGCAATGCAATAGGCAAGGATTCGACCAAGATGCGGCCCATACAGCCGCTCTGCCTCCCGCGCGCCCGCCGTCGCATGATCTGGCCCTTTGAGCGCGCCGTTGCCCCGAATATAGCCCTGAAAGGCAGCTGACATTTTGCCAATGTCATGCAGCCGACCAACAATATCACCCAGTAATTCCGCACCGAAGTTGCGCGTAAAAGTCGCCGCCATTGTTCCCACGAGAGTCAGATGATCAGAAAGCGGTTCCCAGTCGTTGCCACTATCTTTATCTGTTGAATGGGCAAACATATCAGACATGGCCAATTTCCCCCGGCGTTCATCCTCCATGGCAGAGACGTGAAAAGCTGTCTTTCAAATTGTCGCGAACAAAATGAATCTATGCGGATCACTCTCAAACTAAACGGGTGAATGTATGGAAGCTATCAGGGAAACGATTGGGCCGATCAAACGGCAGCAATCTTAGCGGACCAAGCAAGAGCATTTTTCATTTCCAACTGGCGCGAGAGTCGCGGCGCTCCTTTTGCCAACGTTCCCATAATTTCCTTCTGCAAAGCAAACGAAGAGGTTTTCGTCATCACGACCAGTCGCCTGTCAGGCGGACGTTTTGGGCGACGACAGAAGCCACCTAGCATACCGCACCTTAACCCACGGGATTTAGGCGCTACGGTGAGAAATGGTCAAGGAAAGCAGCGGCTTTCGCGTTCGCGGCTGCCCCGGCTACATCGTTCACCGTCTGGTTGAGCAGCGGACGCGGCCGCGTGCCTGGGAAGATCAGATAGGTAATTCCCGAGGCGAGGCCTACGCCGCTCCCGTCGCCCTTTAGACGACGACAGGGCCTTTGGCCCACGACCGCACATTGCGTATTACCCAGATCCTCATGGCTGCGTATGCTCGCTTCGCCTAGGCGAAAATACGGCCCTGCGTCGCCAATCACGCCGAACGAACACCGTCCACGTCCCATGATCGCAACGAGGTCACCCTTGCCGATCCCGCCAGCGCGCTGAAAGCTAATACCGCCGGGGGCCTTAATCGGCACCACAGCAAAGGCGGTCGCCTCGGCATTGACAAAATGCCGGTCAGACCCAGCATCAAAGGTCAACCAAGTTTCGGGCTGGTCGGTGGTGCTCGCCCCTGATCCCATCGACGCGGGCGAGCCATCGGCATCTACTGACATCTTCGCGCGAAACGCAATCGTGCCGTCGGCATATTTGCGCAGGAATTCTACGCGATTTGGATCGGTGGTACATTTGCGTGGGGTCACCGCGCCGTTAAACTTATTGGTTCGATCGCATTCGTCGAACAGCGATTTGAAGCTCTTTCCTGGAGCTGCCATCAGTTCGCTGCTGCCGGTGGTGGGTAAGGCGGCGAGCTTGGCGAGCATGGCTTGACATTCCATAGCTGACGCACTCGACGGGATCAGAGCCATGAGCGGCAGCAGCAAGCGGATCAAGGTGCCTCTCCTAATTGGGGGAGGAGACGACCGAGCGCGGCATCGAAGGTGGCCAAGTCAAAATTCTGCGGATCGTCATGAGCATCGGCCTGCCCGGCATCGATTACGGCATGATAGCCGGGGATCAGCCATTGTCCCGCGCGCAGGCTGCCAGCAGCGTAGAGTAGGGCCAGAGTGTCATATTGCGCGAGCGAAAAGCCAGGGACAGGCGCGATCGCATCGTTGCGAGGGCCGCCCGCAGGGTCACGGCGACGCGGCTGAACGAGTTCATTGTGCAAAAAAATACCCTTGGCGGGAAGGCCGATTGCCTGCGTCTCAAGTTTTGTCGCGCGCCATGGAACACTGTAATCGTGGCCTGTCGCGGTCTTGCCGTTGCGCAAGATGAAAATATGCGCGACAGCATTTACGCCGAGGAAACTAGCGACATTGTTGATCGCCTGATCGCTGTCGACTGCCGCAGGGAAAGGCCGATTGTCGAGCCAAGGCGAACTGGTGTCGTGGATTACAAAATAGCGCGCCCGCGGTGCGTCTACAGCGCCGCCGCGACCACGCGAAACAGGCTTGGTCAGGTTGCCTGCATCGACCCCGGCGTTGGCCAACGCAGCGGCAAACTTCGCCCGGTCGATGCGCAAGCCAGTACCGATCCGCTTACTACGCACCGGCGGCAGTGTGTCGAGAGCAGGGCCTAAGCTGCCAAACTTCCTGACGGGCGCGAGTAAGCATTTGGCTTGATCCGAAGCCGTGCCTCGGAAGCTCAACGTTGCACGATCAAAGCCGCAGCGACCAACCGGCTGGGCCAAGGCAGGCGTGGCCACCAAAGCTGCTAAAATGAGACCGGTCGAGACTTGCTGCATCATGCACACCTCCACTAAGACCAAGATGTTATTCCAGATCGATACACGACGCAATGGAGATCACGCTTGATCATTCCGGGGCTCCTTGCGCAGCGATCACATGGATAATTCAGTTTGTTGAGCGCCCAGCCAAGTCGACTAGCCGCCACGATTAGGTCATTGCCTACGATAAAAAATGCGCCAGAATGTACGGCAGAAATTAGAAAACAGCTTTGGCTGATCAAACGTTGAAAAGCGGTTCAAACTTTCAGCCGTCACGCAGATGGGAGAGCTAATCCCTTATCGCCCATTGGCTCTGATCTACAACCCGCGTTATGGCGAGAAGTGCCAGAAGGCCGACACCGAATTGCTGCCTTCGGGCTGTGCTGCCATATGGAGCAATGTCCTACGCAATCAAACGGGTTGAGAGCCGAAAAGAAGGATGTGCCATGAATGCGAGATACATATCTGCCGTGACTTTGATCGCGGGAGCAATCCTACTTAATGGCTGCGCCGGAACAAGATTTCAGACGGCGGTGGCCAAGTTCGGCACCGAAACCGAAAGGGCGATGGCAAACCAGTCCGAACAAATCGAAGATGTGAGCGCCTTGGAAACCGTACGCTTGCGCGACGCAATCGCAGCAAACAAGGTGCTTCTTGCTCTCAATGACGATTGCTTTGACCCGGTCCCGGGCGCAAAGGGGTAGTTCAAAAAATGTATCCTGATCGAGCGAAGAAGCGATAACAAGATCGTACCTCTCAACTATGCCTTGCCAGACATTCTAGCGCTTCAGGACGCGCTCGCATCCTACGGCTTAAATCTGGCACTTCTGGCCGATACGGCTGAAGCCGACCAATCGGCATTTTCAGCCTCGGTCGGCAAATTGGGGGCTTCGATAGGAAAGGCTCTCCTAGGCGAAGTCGAAGGGCTGACCGATAACGCGTTCGTCGAGAGTTTTAACGGCCGAATGCGTGATGAGTTGTTCAACGAGACGCAGTTCACTTCGCTGGCCCAAGCCCGCGACAACATCGCTTCGTGGGTCGATAATTACAGCAACGGGCGACCGCACTCGTCGCTCGATTATGCCACCCCGGCGGCCGTTGCTGCCGCTTTGAAAAAACAGGGGGCTGCTTCGCTCCTCATAGCCGGAGGATACGCAACGCAGCCCCTTGCTTCACCTGCCCATGTGGGCGAAGACAGCACCGACACTGTAATCGCAACTGGATGAGGGTGGGGGATCACGTCATGATTAATGATATTTGGAGATTGCATGTTGTCTGAATCGGTTTCCAGTCAGGAGCAAAATTCAACATTAGATGACTCCGGTTTGGCCTGTCTTTCTCTTTTGCTCGCATTTTACCAAATACCGACCGATATGTCACAACTGCGCCATTCGGTTGGAGCGCCAGACGAGCTGTTTCCTTCAAACATCGTTCGCTTAGCCAAAAAGTTGGGTGCCCGAAGCAGCGTGCGCAATGTTAAACTTGATCGACTTGATAGGACGCCGTTACCACTCATCGCAAGGGGGCGTAACGGACGTTACTTCTTGATCGGGAGTGTTCGTGATGACGTGGTATTGGTCCAACCGCATGATGGTCCCGCCGAAACGATTGATTTGACCGAGCTTGCCAGCCGCTGGTCTGGCGAAGCGGTGCTCATTACAACGCGTACCGAAGCAGGCATCGTTGGTAAATTTGATGTCACTTGGTTCATTCCGGCGCTCGTGAAATATCGTCGGTTAATCGGCGATGTGCTTGCAGCATCACTTGTGTTGCAGATATTCGCGCTGGCAACACCACTGATATTTCAGGTCGTGATCGACAAAGTGCTGGTTCACAAAGGTGTGACGACGCTCAATGTTTTGTCAGTTGCGCTGGTCGCGATCGTGTTGTTTGAAACGTTGCTTGGAGCGCTTCGCGCCTATTTGTTTACCCATACCACCAGTCGCGTTGATGTTGAACTCGGGGCTAAACTCTATCGTCATCTGTTAGGACTGCCGCTAGCGTATTTTGAAGCACGGCGCGTAGGCGACTCGATTGCGCGCGTGCGCGAACTCGATACAATCAGAGAGTTTTTGACGTCATCGTCGGTGACGCTTGTCATCGACCTGCTGTTTACCGTTATATTTCTGGTGGTAATGTGGTTTTATTCAGTGCCGCTCTTCATCGTGGTGCTGATCGCGATTTCACTTTATGCTATCATTTGTTTCATACTGACGCCGCCGCTACAGCGCCGCATTGATGAGCGCTTTCGGCGGGGCGCCGAAACGCAAGCGTTTTTGGTCGAGACGGTATCGGGCATCCAGACTCTCAAGGCAGCGGCGGTCGAACCGCAAATGCAAGCACGCTGGGAGAAAATGCTCGCCGCTTATGTACGCACAGGATTTCTGGCGGCGCGAATCAACATTTGGGGTGGCCAAGCGATCCAGTTGGTCAACAAACTGACCACTGCACTCATACTGTTTTTTGGTGCCAAGCTGGTGATTGCCGGCAAAATGACGGTTGGGGAACTTGTTGCATTCAACATGTTAGCGGGTCGCGTCTCGGAGCCAGTACTCAGGTTAGCTAGCCTCTGGCAACAGTTTCAGGAGGCACGAGTTGGGATCGCCCGATTAGGCGACATTCTCAATACTCCGATTGAGGCGGAGTTTTCTCCATCGCGGTCGGCTCTTCCGCAGATACAGGGTGCGGTGAACTTCGACGATGTGACGTTTCGATACGTGCCAGGGGGCCGCGAAGTCCTGAAACGTGTCAGCCTCATGCTTGAACCTGGTGAAGTCCTTGGTATCGTTGGTCCGTCAGGTTCGGGCAAATCAACGCTTACGAAGCTCGCACAGCGTTTATATGTGCCTGAAAGCGGACGGGTATTGGTTGACGGCATCGATCTCGCTTTGGTTGATCCGTCTTGGCTGCGTCGTCAGATCGGTGTCGTGCTTCAAGAAAATCTGCTGTTCAATCGCACGATCCGCGAGAATATTGCGCTAGCCGACCCGGGGTTGCCTGCCGAAGCGGTGATGGCTGCGTCGAGAATGGCTGGCGCACATGATTTCATTCTTGAGCTACCCGAAGGCTATGACACAATGGTCGAGGAGCGCGGAGCCAATCTCTCGGGCGGCCAGCGTCAACGGATAGCAATTGCCCGTGCACTCATCACCAATCCGCGCATTCTGATTTTTGATGAGGCTACATCGGCACTTGACGCCGAAAGCGAGGCAATCATTCAGGCTAACATGCGCGCGATCACTAAAGGTCGAACCGTAATGATCATCGCGCACAGGCTGTCGGCAATACGTATGGCGAGCCGAATTGTTACCATCGAAAGCGGCGTTGTTACCGAAGAGGGCACCCACGACAGTTTGCTCGCCGCAAATGGTCGATACGCGCAGCTATGGCGAATCCAGATGCAAGGAACAAACGGATGAGCCTTTTTCGCCATGTTCGCGTATTTCTTGACGCGTGGTCGGCCGAGAACAAAAAGAATAAACTCGACCGCACCGCATGGCGCGATACCGAATTTTTGCCCGCCGCGCTCGAAATGACCGAAACCCCGCCATCGCCAATTGGTCGTGCAATTGTCTGGGGGATCATGGCTGCCGCGATCGCAGCGTTGCTGTGGTCATGCTTCAGTTTCGTTGATACGGTTGCTATTGCAGAAGGGAGGCTCGTGCCCGAAGGCCGCTTGCGCTCGGTCGAAGCGGCGCAACAGGGTGTAGTGCGCGCGATCAGGGTGCGCGAAGGCCAACATGTCACTGCGGGACAGATCTTGATTGAGCTAGACCCTACCATTACCGACGCAGAGGCTTCCACCGCGCGCACCGAACTTTCAACCGCAGCGCTTACCAGAGCACGCGACAACGCTTTACTGGCCTTTGCTGCTGGTCGGACAGCCACCCTGATTGCGCCGGCAGGTGCTGCACTTGACGCGCTTGAAGCCGAGCAATTGCTCGTATCATCGCGCATTGCCGAATACCAAGCGAAGCTGATTTCAGGGAGTTACCGCAAAGCAGGAGCCGAAGCGGCTGCGCGAGCTGCAGATGCCGAGATTAGCAAGCTTCGTCGAACGCTGCCGCTGCTCAAAGAAGCATTGGATTTGCAGGAAGGGCTTGAGCGCGAAGGTTTTGGCGCAAAGCAGCGGCTCCTTCAACAGCAGCAGGCCTACTACACCGCAGTTGCAGACCTTGAAGCGCAGATCGCCAAACTTGCCGAGGCGCGCGCCCAAGTTGCGTCGCTTGCGAGCGACGGCGTTCAGACTCGTCAAGAGTTCATTACCAAGGCCGCGCAAGAACGTGCCGAAGCTGAGGGCGTTGTTGTAACGCGCGGTAACGTCGTGACCGCCGCTGACACGCGAACGGGGATGCAATTGCTTCGCGCACCCGTAACTGGAACGATACAGGAGATTACAATCACCAACATCGGCGAAGTACCCGAAGTCGGAAAACCGCTAATTACCATCGTTCCAGACGGCGAACCCCTTGTTGTTGAAGCACTTCTTCTCAATAAAGACGCAGGCTTTGTTCGCGCTGGTATGTTGGCGGCAATAAAGCTTGATGCCTATCCATTCACTCGGTACGGTACGTTAAAAGCACGAGTGGAACGAGTCTCGCCCGATGCCACGGTCGATCAGCAGAGAGGATTGGTATTTCCTGTGCGCCTCAAAATCACCGATCAGCGGCTGATGGTCGACGGGAAGCAAGCGGCGCTCTCACCCGGCATGTCTTCCAGTGCAGAGATTGTTACCGGCACACGGCGCGTGATTGAATATATCTGGTCACCTGTAGCAAGGTCGCTCCGCGAAGCGGGGCGGGAACGGTGATCGAGTGGCTGCGACCTCCCCGCTTCGTCAAGGTAATTTATGCAACAGCCTGCATAGCCGCTGTATCGATTGGAAATTCAGGCTGGGCGCAATCTGCCACCTTTGCAACTAGCCGTCCAATAAGTAATAAATCTCAGTGTGACTCTCGATCCGTAACTGGCAATAGTTCATCACTAGATTCCAACGCCTGCAAAAAGATCGACTTATTGATTTTCAAAAAAGACGTCTTAAAGTATATCACTATCAATAATCCTCCAAAAATAAGATACTTTTGCCAGTTAATGAAAATCAACTTACGAGCGTGTAGGACTGTCGTAAGCGATAAAGTCTTTAAGTTTAGTCAAGTGGAACAAGAAAATAAAGACATATGGAACGAGGGAAGTTCGTTTGTATATTACTCCCGTCCAAAAAAAGTGGATAGGTCTGACGCTGCAATTGATCAGCTAGACGAATATCGAGGGCATCTATTTTTAGGCAGAATTTTTCTTAAGAAGCATAATAATTATCCCTATCTTTCTAACACTAAGAATGGATGTCTCACCAACTCTGAATTTGAAGAATTTTTGGAAAATAGCAATTGGCGCGTAGGTGGGCGGTCAAAGGTAGTTACGACCACATTGATGTGGCTAAACTACACCGCTTTCATTGAAAGTCTTAAGGCTATTAGCTTGGTAGCGGTTGATGGCAGTAGGATATATACAAAAGGCAAGCAATCGATATCTTTCGAGTTCACCGCAGCTGCTGCATGTGTCGGACAGATATCATATTACTTTTGAATTATTGAGGATAGCTGAGAATGCCAACATTAAATCCTGCGGCGATGGCTGCTCTTAGTAATCTGGCTGTTAATTTTACTTCAAAGCAAGTGGCAACAATACTTGACATTATTCAAAAATCACCGGCAATTATAAATCAACTTAATGCGGCGTCGGCAAGTCGATCTTTTTTGGGATTTACACGTGTCAAAAGCGATGCGGTATCTGCTGAAACTCAGTCAAGCGGCTACATTGCTCTATATGACGGATTGCTTAATGATACCAAACTGTCATCCGTTTACAACCTAACATTTGTGATTGCACATGAATTAAGTCACAATCAGTTTACTGTGCAAAATGCATTCTATACTGGCATATTATCGGCACAAAAGTCTACACTGTATGTTAACTTGTATAACAGTATAATTACAACCCGGCGTTCTGGTTTTACTGGGAGTATCGATATTTCAACTACCTTGACGCAGGTAAGAAATATTTCTGCCGAAGACGAAGGTCGGGCAAACATAAATGGGTGGAACGCGGAGCTGGAACGATATGCACTCAACAATAATAAGCCACTCTCGGCCTTAACTGCAGCTGATTTTAACGCTGCCGCCGCCTCTTCGTCCTACAAAGACTATTTGTTTACATTTTCTGGCGCTGTTGCAAGTTTTAGGTTCGGCCTGGTTGCAACCAATCTACCTGCAGGGGACTTTACTCTGACAACAAGTGCAGCGAATCTGTCGGCAGCTGCAACACCCTTTTTCGATTTGTCGACTAGCAATAGGCCAGATGCCCCAGCCCTACTATTAACGGCAAACAATGTTAGTGGATTTGTAAAATACGCTCTGGACAATGATCCGCTTGGACTAATAAGCGCTAATTTTCAGACAACTGGTCTGCGACAGAGTATTGCCTCTGCTCCAAACTTTCTAGTCGGGCCCTTGTTGTCGTCCGCTGAGGCTGTAGCGGGCTTGTCGTTGGGTCAAAACGGCCAGTTAAATCGAGGAACGCTAACGGACACTTCGTCGGGATTTAAAACGACGTTTGGTCCCGCTCCGAACCGCTCGTCTGGTGGGCCGGCGAGTGGTCCACTAGCAACTCGAAGCCCAGCTCCTGAAGCGTTCGATGTGGCAAGTGGTATTACTGTTAAATCCGGAGGGCTTGGTACTTGGGTACGGCGTCGTGATCCAATATCTGGGGGGGAGGTTTATTTTCTATTAGATTCTGAAGGTGGCGTATTACAATACGCAATTAAAGACTCTTTAGGTAATTTTATTGTAAATCCCACCGACACACAAAGAGCTCTTACAATTGTAAGAAGCGGGTATGACGCTGAGCAACAGAAGGCATTCGTCGTATTCGCTAACGGCACAATTGTTTACGATGAGCCTAAACCTACGCCATCTCAAGCATCGTTAAACTTTTCAAGTTTTGCGTCCAGCTTCGGCTCAACCCTCGGTCGCACGCTCGGCGGATCAAGCTTAATTATCGGTACAATTGCGGGTTCGGTGATTTCTGCCGCAGCGCTCAGCATTGGGCAACAGCTGTTTGGCGTTAACTCCTACCCAACGCTGTCTGGAACAATTAAGGCGCAATTAGTTCGGCAGACCACCAGCAGTTCCGGCATTTTTGCTGATTTTGGTAACAATCTTAGCGTAGCCCTCGCCAGCGCAGGGATTGGCGCGGTATCGAGCTTCCTCACACTCCAGCTTGGTCAGGCCCTTGGACTAAACGGATTTGCAGCGGGATTGTTTTCATCGACTGTCGGCGGCGTCCTCAACAGCGTCGTTACAAATGTTGTCACCGGAGCGCCAAGCATATTCTCGGGCTTGGTCATCAACAAAGTTGTCAATGGTGTAGCATCTAAAGCTGTTAATGTCGGGGCATCGCTCAACAATTTGGTAGGCGCTGGTCTTGCGAGCTTTTTCGGCCAGCAACTGGCGCAGTTGGTTATCACGCCCAAAACGCCAGCTCAGGCAGTCTTTGCATCGTTAGGGGCCGCTGCGCTTTCGATATTCGCTGGCAAGGCAATTGGTTTAGCAATAGCTTCGGCGTTGCGTTTGGGCGGATCGCTTGCCGGCCCGGTCGGAATATTGGTTGGCACGTTTGTTGGCTTCATCGTTGGCGCTCTGTTTGGCAAGCTGTTCGGCAAGCCCAAGCCCAGGGTTCCCACTGCTTCAGCCGAGACGGTGCTTCAGATACCTAACGCGCGCTATGTGCTCGGAACCGAGATTTCAGCCAATGGCGGCGATTTGGCGTTTGTCGATACGCTTGCGGTAGCGGCGCGCGATACATTGAACGGCATTATCCAGTTGATCGCAGGCGGGCCTGGGGTTGCGCTATTCGTGTCGAACGCCTTCTCACCAACTCAGACCTACGGCCTGATCGGCTCTCAGATTTATGTAAAGCTTGGTATTGGTGCTGCGCAAACCAATGTTTCAAGTGGTGATCAGGCAGTGGATAGGGGCGTGCTCTTCGCTCTGCCACTTACCCAGATCATTGGTGGCAATATCATACTGAAAAGGGCGATTGCCAACAGCGGGTCGCCTTCAGTCACTGCCTTGCTTGGTGATCTGCAAACTGCGAAGGATTATGAAACATATCTGCGCGCTGCGCCTGCAATTGATGCAGCAATCTCTGCGGGCTACAATAGCTTGGCGGAAGTAGATAAATCGTTTTACAATGCGAACAGGGCATTTGTGACGCGCGCATTGTCGCGCACCGAAGTTGCGCTGAACGCAACCGATCAGGCATTCTATAACGCCAATCAGACGCAGGTTGACCGGATTATATCGACAACCCAAGTGAGCAGTTTTGCCGCAGCCTATATCGTTACGCTTGCTCGCGCCGCCGAACTTAATCTTGATCAATTCGGCCGTTCAGACTTTTACGGCGGTGCGCAGGGCTTTTTGCAGAGCTTTAATTTTGCAGCGATTGGCACAGGTGTTCATTATGAAGACGCAAGCTTCTCGCTTAGCGGTGGCAATCTGACGATCACGGCGGCAGGCCTTTCGGCGGCGGGCGTATTCGCGCTGCTTCCTCAGGCGTCAGCCGATGGCCGCTCGGTGACGATCTCCGGCTTTGGCGCGAATGTTGGGTATACCGTGCAGTCAATTGGCGTTCGCTCAAGCAGCAATGATTTTGAAATTGCCCCGGCAAACGGCGCGGCGGTGACTGTCTCGGCGGGGACACCGGGATTTAACCTCGGCTATTATGGCGGCTATATTCCAGGCACCGATGGCGGCGATGACATCATCATCGGCGGCAGCGGCAACGACAATCTTTCGGCGGGTGCTGGTGACGTCTGGATCGATGGCGGCGCAGGCAACGATATTATTTATGGCGGGTCTGGCCGAAATGTCTTGATCGGCGGCGACGGCGTTGACCAGATATTTGGCGGCGCGGGTGATGATTATATTGCTGGTGGTGCGGGCAATGACTATGTTCAGGTTTGGATTGGCGGGCCTGCCCCTGGCGGCCTATACGGCGGCGATGGTAATGATACAATTGTCGGCGGCGGTGGCCTCGACGGCGTATTTGGCGAAAACGGCGACGATGTTCTGATAGTTGAAGAGGATGGCGGCGCGACCTTTGATTATTATGATGGTGGGGTCGGCTCGGATACGGCTTCGTTTGAACGCTTCACATCGGCTGTCAATTTCAACCTGACCACAGGACGCGGAAGCGGCTATACCGCTGTCACCTACGGTGACGGATTCGTGTCGGTTGAGAATGTGACCGGGTCCAATTCAAATGACATTATCTACGGCGATGAAGTCGCCAATACGCTCAAAGGGCTTGGTGGTAATGATCAGCTTTATGGCGGCGAAGGCAATGACATCATCGAAGGCGGCGAAGGCGTTGACACGATTAGCGGCGGCGGCGGTATCAATACGGCGAGCTATTTGAGTTCAAGCGCTGGTGTGTATGTCAATCTCGCGACAGGTACGACGATTGGCGGCGACGCAACAGGCGACGTTCTATCGGGCATCCAAAATCTGACGGGTTCAAATTACGGCGATGAACTCGCTGGCGACGCAGGCATCAATATCATCAGCTCAGGGGTCGGCGATGATTATATCGACGCGACGACGGGCGGTGACACGTACAATGGCGGCGACGGATTTGATACGGTTGATTACTCACTTGAAACCTTTACTTCGCTCAATGTGACGTTGGGCGCTGCGAGTGGGTACAGCTATCACTATAATGGCGCCGGCACCTTGATCTATCAAACGCTAACTTCAGTCGAACAGATAATTGGAACATCAGCGAACGACTCTTTTTCAAGCGCGGGAACCAATCTTAACATTACCTGGGACGGGAACGGCGGGAGCGATTATATTTCTGGGGGCACGGGCTCTGATACTTATGTCTACGGTCAAGGTTACGGTGTGGTATCGATCTCTGATAGCAAATCAGCATCCAACACGATCCGCTTCAAGGCTGGTACTACTTTTGATCAATTGTGGGCGGCAAATTCCGGAGGTACGCTCCAACTCGGCATTCGCGGCGCAGCAGGCTATATCCAAGCCTATTCCAACGCAGCGACGGTCGGTAATAATGTTATAAAATTCCTTGATTTGGGCGGCGTCGCGCAGGTTGATGTAACACAAGTCAACGCGGTATACGCTGGCAGCGACGCCGGCGATACGCTCTACGGTGCCGCAACAACGAGCAATTTGATTTTTGCCAATAATGGCAATGACACGATTTACGGCGCTAGCGGTGTGTTGTCGCAAAAGGGCAGTATTATCGCTGGCGGCCTTGGGGATGACTATATTGTCACCTCATCGGGCGATGATCAGTTTCTGTTTGAACGCGGCAACGGCCATGACACGATCGTTGATGGCGGCGGGCAAAACTCAATTATTTTCGGCGCAACCGTAAGCGCTGATGATGTTATTTACCAAGTCGTTGGCAACGATCTGTATGTCGGCATCAAGGATCTGGCCAACGAAGCTCTGACTGCCAGTCAGGTCGCCGACAATGTCGTAGTCGTCAACGGCGGCGTGATCCGCGTAAATCAAAACACCGGTGCGCAAACGCGCTACACCGCAATAACCGTGCAGGCTGGTGGGAACACAGTTGACACAACCAAGGCCGATATAAACTTCACGCTCCAATATTATACGCCGCCAGGCGGGGGCGGGGGAGGCGGTGGCGGCTGTCCCAGTTGCGCTATTCCACCGATCATTCTCGATCTGACGGGTGATGGATTGCAGATTACGCCGGTTGGCCAGTCGGACATCGTGACGCGAGACTCAAACGGCAATATCCTCCGAACGTCATGGGTTGGACCGACCAATGGCATCTTGGCTTTTGACCGCAACGGCGACGGCAAGATCAACAACACTGCAGATATCTCGTTTGTTCAGGACAAAATAGGCGCGACCACCGACCTTGAAGGCTTAGCGGGCCGCGATTCCAACGCCGATGGCGTGCTTGATGCAAGCGATGCTTTTTTCAGCAAGCTGGTAGTGTGGGTTGACGCTAATCAGGATGGTCGAGCAAAAAAGTCGGAGGTTAAGACGCTCGCTGAGCTCGGTATTGTGTCAATTAGCTTAAAGCCCCAAGCCACAGGCTTTGATGATAGGGACACGCTTGATACCGTTGTTCGCAACACGACAACCTTTACACGCAGCGATGGATCAATCGGCACGGGTTATGACGTCGCGCTTGCACGTCAGCTGCTGAACGGCGATCCCGCATCAGCGGTTGGTTCTGATGTTGACTTGTCGGCAATAGCTGAATTTGGTCAGTTAAAAAATCACTTGGCTCCTCTGCCTGGAAGGACAATCGGGCTAAATACGATAGGCGCTTCGGGGGCACCTGTTGATGCTGATTTTTCAGAGGCTGGGGGCACACTTAGCGCTGCTGCCGCAGCGCGGTTTGCAACAATTCTCGATCCCGTCAAAAACAAGGCGCTCAAGGATTTGATTGCTAACGGTACCGTTGGTGAAGAGTTTCTTGATCAGATCCGCTCGACCAAAGCGCGCGCCGATGACGGAGCGGCGCTGGTTGGAAGAGCGTCGCGTGATCCCAAATCTCGGCTGCAGGCCATCGTCGTTGATTTTAATCGCAACGGCGCCGATCTCATTGACCCAACAAAGTCACGTGCGTTTGTGGATGCAGCGCGCGACGGATCGTTGAGCCAAATCGGCTGGGTTAAACCCAGCGATGGTGTTTTGGCGTTTGACCGCAATGATGACGGTGCAGTTGATGCGCGCAGCGAGATTTCTTTTCTTGGTGATGCACCCAATGCTCGCACAAGTCTGCAGGGGCTGCGCAGTTTTGATAGCAATGGTGACGGTGTTTTAAGTTCAGCAGACAGCAGCTTTGCCAAGTTCCTGATTTGGCGTGACGTGAATGGCAACGGCTTTTCTGATTCCGGCGAAACGCAGTCGCTTGCTCAGGCTGCGGTTAAATCAATTACCCTTGACATCAGCCGCACACGCCCAGATCGCGGCGTCGGCAGCACAAACGATGTGCTCGGAGTCAGCAAAATTACATTCTCGGACGGCTCTGAGCGCGCAATTTACGACGTCGCGCTTGGTTTTGCTGACAGCAAAGAGGCAGACGCTAACCCGTCTGCCCAAACTGGGCAATCCGCGCGCGCCAATATCGGTCCGGCACCGGTTGCACCGCTCGCAAAGGACCCAATTGCATCGTCAACAAATGCGCTGCCAACGCTTGCCGCGACTACAAACGCGATTGGACGATCACGCGGAAGCGTCGATGGCCCTAGCGGTGCTGTACTTGAAGCAACAGCAACAGCTGTCGACGCAACTCAGTGGTGGCGAGATGCGAGCATAGTCGGCCAAAGCTATGCAAACCTCGCAAATGCGATCGCAGGGCAGGACAATTCTCTAGGTGCCAATCAATCAAGCATCGGCGGCGCTGGCGCAACAGATGCTGCAACGCTACAAAAACTTTTGTTGCTTCGGCAAAATATAGCCGCACTTCAGCCCGCAACAGGTGGCAGCGCTGCAATTTTCAATCGCGGAGCAGCCAATGACATCTCGCCGCTTGCAGCGACCGCGTTGCGTCCTGTATCGCAGGCTTCAGGACAGGCTGGCGTCGGTGGCTGATTTTCTGTTACCGCCGTATTTGAACTTTGAGAGATTGACACAATGAACGCTGATCCTACGCTCCCAACGCCTGAGGAGCTTGGCGCTGAAAAAACTATTGCCCAGATGCTCGGTGAGGTGACGTGGCTGCTCACGCAGTCACCGATCCACAAACAATTGTTTGTCGGGGACTTGGAGTGGTTTTGTATGCCACCAATCATACACCGGACATTCCGTATGTTTTATGGGCCTGATACGCCCGCCGCGGTCGTATTCTATGCTAATGTCTCTGAAGAGACCGACGCGAGACTGACCGAAGGTGCCCATAAGCTCCGGGCTGAGGAATGGGTTGGCGGCGATATTGCGTGGTTAATCGAATTGGTCGCGCCATTTGGTGCACATGAAGAGATTATGGCTGACTTTGCGCTTAATATCTATCCCGACAAAGCGTTTAAATATCATCGCATTACGCCGTCGGGCGAGCGCGAAGTCGCCACTTGGCAGCCCCTGCTCGTGGCCGGTCATGCCTGAAAGTTGCTGGATTATGTTGCTTCGGAAAAATAGCCAGTGACACTACTTCTCGCGTCGTTGAGTGTTTTCTCAACGCTTTGGCCATTTCAGTCCGAACGCCAGACCAAAACTGAGCGTTATGCAACACCTGCTTGGCACATAGACGTCACGCGTGATAAATTCACAAACAAGATTGAGTGCAGGCTTTACCAAGGCCGACGCAAGCACCCACTTGTGTCATATACCCGGTCGACGCTTGCGTTCCAATTCAAACGCAAATTCAACACGAACAAAGCCTCATTTCGGATTGGCAGTGGTCCGCCTGTGATGTGGACTTCAGTCTATCCTCAGTTAATTGGATTGGGCGCTACACTTTCGGGCAAAAGTCTTGATAACCCTTCGGAGGGTAGGGTGCTTATCCCTGCTGCATTATTCAAGGACAGCTTCGTGATCGCTATTCGCGCGACGCCAAAATCCAAACCCATCCTTTTTGGCATTCACGGACTTGCTGACAGCCTAGAGTCAGCACGCGGACAAGGCTGCGATCCTGACATAGGGTTTGTTGTTTGACTGCCGAGTGCAAAGCTGAACAATGAACCACGATGCAGCAGCGGTGATCTTCGCCCGCACGGTACCAATAACGGTTGTCGCATTGGCATTTTGTTGGTCATTGCCGTGCCCAGCCGAAACGCTCGCCGATGCGATTGCATTTGCTTATCAAAGCAATCCCACATTGCAAAGCCAACGCGCACAGGTGAGAAGCATTGACGAAACCTATGTACAGGCTGCAAGTCAATACGGTCCAACAGTGCAAGTAGAACTGCGCGCGCGTTACACTCAAAACCAACTACGTGACACGTTTCAAGGATCAACTCGCCTCCCTGACATAACAATCGGAACCAATCGAGGCAGCGCACAGGTCAGCGTCTCGCAGCCCTTGTACACTGGCGGGCGAGCAACACTAGACACGCGCGCTGCAACATTTGGTATCCGCGCAGCACGAGAAGCACTCCGCATAACCGAAGGCGATATTATTTTCGCGGTCATTCAATCTTACGTCGACGTGTTACGCGACATGGCCGCACTTGACATTCGTGAGCAGAACCTCGGAGCGATTTCATCGCAATTGGCCGAAATTAGAGCAAGGCGGCGAGCGGGAGAAATCACGCGTACTGATGTTGCTCAGGCAGAGGCGCAACTCGCCGCTGAGCAAGTCAATCACGCCAATGCTGAGAACCAGTTGCGCTCGAGTAAAATCGCTTATGCATCGGTGGTAGGCCGTAATCCAGGTGTGCTCGAGCCGCCGCCACCACTACCAAACCTGCCGCGTTCAGTCGCACAAGCCTGGGAAATTGCAGAACAGACTTCTCCAGAATTTATGCAGGCGCGGTTGACCGAGGAGCAGTCACGAGCGCGCGTTGCTGCCGCGCGAACCAGCAGCCGGCCGACGTTGGCACTGAGGGGGTCGTTTTCCTACCAAGCGCGGCTTGTCCCATTTGGAAGGCGTGACTTTGACCGCGCTACGGTTGGTGAACTGGTGCTCACGCAACCGCTGTTTTCCGGAGGCCTTAATTCGTCGGTAACACGTCAAGCCGCTGAACGTAACACGGCTGACCGCGTTGCTATTGAAGCGGCGCGACGCGGCATGATCCAAAGCACGAGCAATGCCTGGAACCAAATTCTTACTTTTCGTTTAAACGTTGAAAGTGAAGTGCGACAGGTTGAGGCGGCAGCTTTGGCGTTCAGAGGTATGCGGATTGAATATCGTGCGGGCCAGCGATCGACTTTTGATGTGTTGATCGCCGAGCAAATCTTACGCGACGCTGAACTGGCCAAAATCTCATTTGAACATGATGCCTATTTGGCCGAAGCTCTTTTGCTCCGCTTCATTGGCCGGCTTGACGCGGGCGCTATCGTCGAAGCGTTGCCGCGCTATGATCCAGCTGAAAATTTCAGGAAGATCGAAAATAAAGGCGCATTGCCGTGGGAGCCGCTAATTCGTCAGCTTGACTCGATTTTTACGCCCAAGTCGCGTCAAAGGGCAATACCAGCACCCGATGCGGCCATTGAGCCTGTAATCGCGCCTGCCAAAGTGCAGGATCTGTCGCAGGCCAAACCAGCGTCGATCATCCCCGTGGAGCCAGTTCCGGGCACCGTAAGCAATGTTCCACCGCCGCTGGTTATAGAGCACCGCAGGTGACCATCAGTGAACCGACGAGCCAAGCCTCCGACGTGGCTGCAAAAACCGCAATATCAATATCGGAAGGGTTCTCTCAGCTTCTGGTTAAACTCAACATATCGTTAGCGTTTACATCCTACCAAACAGGTCAGTTAATCTTAGTTGGCCGTCTGCCGGGTGGGCAGATATCATTAAACCAGCAAAACTTTGATCACGCAATGGGCATGGCGTGGCATGGCCGCCGCCTCTACTTAGCGACACAAACCCAAATTTGGCGCTTCGAAGACTTGTTGAACAGCGGCGAGACGGGAAACACTGTGCATGATGCAATCCTGGTACCACGCAGTGCCCATACTACCGGTGACCTTGATGTTCATGAAATTGGCATTCGCAAGGACGGCGCGCCACTGCTGGTGGCGACCCGGTTCAATTGTCTTGCCGCACTCGACTCCCGATTCAGTTTCACGCCTATCTGGAAGCCGCCATTTATTAGCGAAATAGCACAGGGGGATCGGTGCCATTTGAACGGCCTTGCTATGCAAAACGGTGTGCCGCGCTTGGCGACAATTATATCTGACAGCAATGTGATTGACGGCTGGAAGCAAGGCCGTTGTGCCAATGGCCAACTTCTGTCTGTTCCTGAAGGTAAGGTACTCGCAAGCAACTTATCGATGCCGCATAGCCCGCGGATCATGAATGGCAGCTATTTTCTCCTCGAGTCTGGACGAGGATTTATGGTTCAGATCGATCCAGGAACTGGCCAGAAGACCGACATTTGTTTCTGCCCCGGCTTCGCACGGGGGTTGGCTATCTGCGGTGATTATGCATTTGTTACCTTGTCAAAGCCACGTGATGAGCAGTTCAGTGGTCTTCCGCTTGACGGCGAATTGGCTGCTCGCAACGAACAGGCTCGGTGCGGTGTCGTGGTCATTGATCTGCATGCAGGTGGCATAGTCGGATGGATTTATTTTGACGGCAGGATTCGCGAACTTTTCGATATCGTCATATTGCCAGATATTTGTTGCCCGATGGCTTTGGGCCCAGGAACCCAGGAAATCCGAGACAACATCCGGATCCGGTCCTAGTCTCGAATTTAGGAACAGCGGAGCGAGGGTGGAGCCGCAGAGCTTGATGGTCCCTGCCGCAGGTATCTGCAACGCCCCGGTCCACGGGTTGATCGTAAGCGGGGCACCTCCAAAAACCTCTCGCATTTGAGCATCTGATCTGATTCAACGGTTTCCATCGGGAGGCGGTTATGAAGCAGTCAGGATTGTTCGGTTTGTCGGGGTTAGCAGCCAAAGATGAAGCTATGAGGACGACATTGAACGGGACTGTCAGTAATTTCGTGTGTGTGCGGGCGGTTGAACATTACGCCGCCATGGCTTTTATGAAACGCTCGCCGAAGATGACGGCGAACTGGGCCTTTGCCATGGTCCACTCACGAGGCGGCATCTTCCACTCTTTTTCTGATCTGTTCAAGATCAGATAGAGAAGTTTGGTTGCTGCATCATCGCTGGGGAAGTGGCCTCTGGCCCTGACAGCCCTTCGGAGCTTGGAGTTCAGCGCTTCGATGGCATTGGTGGTGTAGATGATTTTGCGCACTTCTTCGGGGAAGGCAAAGAACGGAATGACCTCGGTCCACGCCCGCCGCCGAGGGTGTCAGATTGTTTGTGTAAGCGGGGACCGGGTTCCATTCTGAGTGAGAAGGGACTCGACGATGACGACGATGATCAAGCAAGAGACATTGGACGATTTGCTATCCGGGGTATCCAGCCCGGATGATTTGCTGGGCGATGGGGGTTTGTTCCGGCAGCTAAAGAAGGCGCTGATGGAGCGTGCTCTGGAAGGCGAGCTGACGCATCATCTGGGCTATTCAAAGGGTGATGTGGCTGGCCGCAAGACCGGCAACAGCCGCAATGGTCATTCGAAAAAGACTATGCTTGGCGAGGATGGCGAGATTGATCTGGCGATCCCGCGCGACCGGACCGGCACGTTTGAACCCAAGCTTATCCCGAAGGGGGAGCGACGGTTCGACGGTTTTGATGACAAGGTGATCAGCCTCTATGCGCGCGGCCTGACAGTGCGCGAGATACGTGGCCATTTGCACGAGATTTACGGGGTTGATGTCTCGCCGGATCTGATCAGCCGGGTGACCGACGCCGTGCTGGATGAGGTCAAGGAGTGGCAGAGCTGCCCGCTCGATCCGGTCTACCCTATCGTCTTTTTTGACGCCTTGCGCGTGAAGGTGCGGGACGAGGGGACGGTCAAGAATAAGGCAGTCTATGTCGCTCTGGCGCACGATATGGAGGGCCAGAAGCACGTTCTGGGCCTGTGGATCGAGCAAAACGAAGGGGCGAAGTTCTGGCTCAAGGTGATGAACGATCTCAGTGTTCGGGGCGTGGGCGACATCCTGATCGCCGCTGTGGATGGCCTCAAAGGCTTCCCTGAAGCCATCGGTGCCGTCTTCCCCGAGGCGATGGTGCAAACGTGCATCGTCCACTTGATCCGTTCCAGCATGGCTTACGTGTCGTGGAAGGATCGCAAGGCGATCATCCCCGACTTGAAGGCGATCTACCGCGCCGAAAATGTCGAGGCCGCGCTCGACCGGCTGGCCGATTTTGAGGCGATCTGGGACAAGCAATATCCCACCATCGGGCAAGCCTGGCGGCGGGCGTGGGAGCATGTCATTCCACTGTTCGCCTTCCCGCCCGAGGTGCGCCGGATGATCTACACGACGAACGCTGTGGAGAGCCTAAACCGGTCGCTGCGCAAGATCATCAAGACGCGGGGCAGCTTTCCCAACGACGATGCCGCAATGAAGCTGCTGTATCTCGCGATCAATAATGCCGGCATCCACTGGAAAAGACCGATTGCATGGACCGCTGCAATGAGCCAGTTTGCCATCCTGTTTGGCGACCGATTTTCGGTCTCAGCTAGCTGAGACCGAAAAGCATGACCCGGAAACCTGCTTACACAGAATATCGGACACTCCCCCGCCGCCAGCTTAGGCCGATGGCGGGGTAACGCTGACCCCATTCGCTGGCTTCGAAGGCCGTTAGCGCCTCTTCGGCGACTTTGGCATCGACGGCGCGGTAAATGCTCTTCACGCCCGCCGCCAGCGGCTTACGATCTTTCCAAGAGACAAAGTTCATGGAGTTACGCAGCAGGTGTACGATGCACGTTTGGACCGTTGCCTCAGGGAAAACGGCGGTAATGGCATCGGGGAAGCCCTTCAGGCCATCGACCACGGCCAGCATGATGTCATCAACGCCCCGGTTTTTAAGCTCGTTCATGACGCGTAGCCAGAACTTTGCGCCCTCATTCTGCTCGATCCAAAGGCCGAGCACCTCTTTACGCCCATCTGCGCGGGCACCCAACGCGATGTGGATGGCCTTATTGCGAACCATGCCCTCATCACGGATTTTGACCCGGATTGCGTCGAAGAAAACGAGCGGATAGGCCGGATCAAGCGGGCGCTGCTGCCAGGCCGCGACCTCATCCAATACCGCGTCTGTGACCGTCGATATCAGGTCGGGTGAGACATCAATGGCATAAAGTTCGCGCAGATGCCCAGTGATCTCCCGCGTGCTCATACCGCGCGCATACATCGAGATAATCTTGTCATCAAAGCCCGGAAAGCGCCGCTGATATTTGGCGATCAGCTGAGGATCGAAGCTGCCCGTTCGGTCACGCGGCACGTCGATCCCGATCTTACCGGCGTCCGTAATAACGGTCTTGTGGCCATAGCCGTTACGGTTGTTGCCCGCCTCTGCATCGTCGCTCAGATGATGATTCATCTCGGCATTCAGCGCCCGTTCGGTGAGTGCCTTCTTTAACGAATCGAACAATCCGCCCCTATCAAATGCGGAACTGGCGTCGCTGCCCGCAAGCAACTGATCCAGAAGTTCATGCGGAATTGTAGGTTCTTTGCGTCGTGACATAGTGAGTCTCCTTTTTACTCATTATGCCCGCACACACACGAAATTACTGACAGTCCCCATTGAACCCGACGAAACCGGGCGACCGTTATAACGTTCACACAAAGCCCGCTACAGATAGCGCCACAAAGCTGATGATCGTGAAGTCTAGAATTCCGTCTAATCACAAGGCGGGCCGTACTCGACAAGTTCGCACATAGGGTCTTCTACACAATTAGATTTCATATCAAGGAATTCTTTGCGAAACTGCTCGTGGCCTGCGAGCCAACTATCCAAGTCGTTTCTATCGATAGCTTTCAATTCCAAACCAATGACTGAAATCGTGCCTCTTAAGAGGCGCATTGGATTGAGGTGATCATACAAACCTGAGTCCCAAAATTCCGCAACGCGAACACGAAGTTCAAGATTGTCGCCGTTAAAGTACAGAAATAGCACGGTGCGATGGTACCAAGTCAATCGGATGCAATAATCTTTTGAACTATGACGATAACTTCCGTTTTTTCCGTCGCCAGGTTTTAACAACCAGCGGTCGTAAATTTCGCTAATAATTGGCGCCGGATCGTCATTCATATAGTCTAAAAAACGATTAAACGGAAACTTTTTTCGCTTTCGTAATTCCGCTTGTCGTTTGCTCACTGTGCATTTTTCCGTTTCTTTGCCAGCTAATTTTGCATTAAAGTTGTAGAACTATTAAACAGCAGTCGATAACAAATTATTAATGTTTGTGCGGTAATCAGACATCGCGGAGGGCTGAACGTGATTGAGCGTTGGTTGCAAATCATGAATGCTCCTTAATATTTTCGCACAGCGGGTTGCATTAGCAGCTTGCACGTCAGGATGGCTCTTGGGCTGAGCGGATACCAACGCGCAAATTTTTGCTATAGGCAAAGTTGCGTCATGTTCGAATCTAAGATTTCAAGATATCTTTCGCACGCGGTTCGATCGCCAAAAGGTGTGGCCTACGCAATCGAAACTCAGTTTTGTGCGCCACGCTCGATGAATATGCATCAGCAAACAACCGAAATCACCGAATTTGTGAAAGCACTTGCTCGATCCGCTGCGGAGCGCGATATTGAGATTTCACAAAAGGCTCCTGACACATGCGTACCTTAATATACGCCCGCTTTTCCTCTGATTTGCAAAACAGCCTTTCCGTGGAGGATCAGATCAGAATGTGTGTGGAGCGCAGTATTCGTGAATGCTGGGAGGTAATCGGGACGTTCAGCGATTGCGCCGTCAGCGGGGTAGCGGGGACTGACGAAAACTCCCGTCCGGGGATGAGCGCGCTGCTTACTCGTCTTGCACACGGCGGAGTTGATCAAATTCTTACCGAGCATACCGATAGGATTAGTCGCCATCCTGGAGATGCATATTTGATTCGGCAGCAAATACTCTATGCCAAGGCTCGGCTTTTCACGTTGAGGGACGGCGAAGTTACCGAGATCACCGCAACTGTTAGATCTTTGATCGATTCTCAATTCCGCTCTGACCTCGCAGCTAAAATCAAGCGGGGTCAGCGCGGCTCCGTTGCGCGTGGCCGCAGTCCCGCCGGAATCGCCTTTGGTTATGTTAAGGTCAACAAATATGATGAAAAAGGAGAGCCGATCCGGGGCTATCGCGAAATCCACCTAGAAAAAGCAGAGGTTGTTCGACAAATTTTTTCTGATTATGCGATCGGGAAAAGCCCAAAAGCAATTTGTGAATCGCTCAATGCGAAAGGGATACCCTCTCCGTCGGGGACAAAATGGCGCGCATCAACAATCAACGGCGACCTCCAGCGTCAAAACGGGATGCTTCAAAATCAGTTGTACGTCGGCCGTATGGTTCACAATCGTACATCAAAGATCATTGAGCCTCTGTCACGAAAAATACGCATTCGTCCAAACCCAGAATCGGAGTGGTGTAGTGAGGACGTTCCGCACCTCCGTATCATAGATCAAGTGCTGTGGGATGTTGTACAAAAGATTCGCGGACGGAATAGAGGGCGGCACTACACTAAAGCCCGTCGGCCCAAGCACTTGCTATCGGGGCTCGCCGAGTGTGGCGTATGCGGCGGCGGGTGGTCGATCATTGGCCTCGGGCGTTGGGGATGTTCACGACACCGTGAAGGCGGAGCAAGTGGATGTGCCAACAACCGAACAATTTCATCTGAGCAAATGGAAAAGCGGGTGCTCTATGGCCTCCAAGACCGACTGCTTGATCCGAAATTGGTCGCCGTATACGTGGCAGAGTACCAAGCGCATCGCTCGAAGCGCTCAGGCGAACTAAATTCTAATCTGGTGGAACTAAGAAAAAAACTTCACGATGCGGAAAAACGTGTGGCCAACTATACTCAAGCGCTCGGTCACGATGGTGGCAATATGCCTGAGTTAATAGCGGCACTCAAGTCCGCAACGCTCGTGCGCGACGCTGTGAAATCTGCAATCACTGGAGCGGAGCAATTGCCAGTAGTTGCTTTACATCCTGCCGTCGTTGCAGATTATCGCCGCCAAATCGCAGCACTGAATCGTGTTCTTGCGGAGAATCCTGAATCAAATGCGGAGGCCGTATCGGTGTTGCGATCTTTAATTGACCGGCTCGTGATTTTTCCAACCGCAGCATTAAAGGGCGTGACAATCCAAATCAATGGGAAGCTTGCCGCCATCCTGAGCATGGCCACCGGTGGCGCTATTCCAGAGGAATGTATGGTTGTGGGTGAGCGGGTGAAGGGAATCGAACCCTCGTCGTAAGCTTGGAAGGCTTCTGCTCTACCATTGAGCTACACCCGCGTGTTAGGAGGGCCTATGCCCAAAGATTGCGCGCGCGGCAAGTCGTTTGCTTAGCCTGTCGCGCCGAGTGTAATGATTATCGCAAGAAAGATTGTGAGCACAATGACAGCGAATGTGCACAGCACCGCCGTTCGCCAAAGCGTGCTGAAGCGTGAAAGCAGATAGGCTTCCTTTAGCTGGCGATAGATGTGGATCGCGGGCAGGAATGTTAAAATGATGATTGCAAAGCTTGTCCAAACGCCAGACTGGATCCAGAGGGTTCCTGCGGTGACGAGCAGCAGCATGAAACAAAGCGAGTAGGTGACGAAAACGGCGTGATCGAACATCATATATTGCCGCCGCCACGCGAAAGTAAGCCATACGAACGGCGTTGACATGAGGATCAGCAGCCACGCGTATTTGTAGGCACTTGATTGCACCTTATACATCATCAGCTGAGGATTGCTCAGCGCCTCTTTCGCAGCCTTGTTGAGCGATTCGATGCCGAAAAAAGCTGTGTTCATGTCTTCGTAGTCAACGGTGCCACCTTTGGTCACGAACTTCGCCGCATTTTTATAGATTTTGAGCGAAAGCTCCTCGCCTTTCAACTCGACTTCAAGGTCGGCGGTCGATTTCCCAAGTTTCTCGGCGGCGGCAATGCGCGCTTCCAACGCGGCTATCTTGGCCTCGGTCTTCTTGCGATCGGTCGTGATCCCTGACTGTGTACGTTGCAACGCTTTGACCGTTGCGGCGCGCTTTTGTTCAATCTTGATGAGCTCAGATTTCTGTTCGGCAATTTCGGTTTCAATATCTTTGACGTCGCTTGCGTCGAGGCCGCCCGCTTTGGCTTCACTCAATCCCGTTTCCAGTTCGCGAATTGCAATCCTCGTCTCATTTGCTTCCGCGTTGAGATTATCAATCGCAGCGCCAGGCACATCGAAATTGCCACCAAATGATTTGGGAAACAGCGAATGTACCGACGCATATGTGAGGAAGACACTGAACAGAAAAAGGGCAAGCGGGGAGACGAATTTCGCGCGTTCGCCGTGAACATATCGCCGCGTTAGCTGGCCAGGATGCCAGACGAGCAGGGGGAGTGTTCGCCAGATTTTTCCGTCAAAATTAAACACGCCGTGGATCAGGTCGTGCCAAAACGCCGCGAGGGTGCGGTGGACGACCGCTTTTTGGCCGCAGCGCGAGCAGAATGGACTGGCAACCGCGTTGCTGCAATTCTGGCAAATTCCGGGCGGATGTTCAGAATATCCGCCGTCAGGTTCAACGACTGCCGCTAACAGTCCGCCCGTTGCGACGTCCCCGATACCTTCGACAGAAATGCTCATCGCTGTCCTGCTTATGCAAGACACTTGGCTTTGCAAAGCGATTTTGCGTCGTCGGGTAATTTTATGTATGAGCGCGCGATGCACGGAAAACTTCTCGATCCCGCCGTTCTGATGGCTGAAATGGGGCGCAAGGCGCGCGACGCTGCGGCACTATTGGCGCGCATGCCTTCGCCGCGTAAGGCCGAGGCGGTACTTGCAGCGGCGGCTGCGCTCCGCGTCGCAACGCCTGCGATCCTAGCTGCGAATGCGATCGATATTGCGGCGGGTGAAGCAAAGGGACTGAGCGGCGCGATGCTTGATCGCCTGTTGTTGTCGCCCGAACGGATTGAAACGATCGCACAGTCGCTTGAGGCGGTTGCTGCTGCACGCGATCCGGTGGGTATGGCGATTGACGATACAGTCCGGCCCAACGGGCTGCGGCTCACGCGGTTGCGGATCCCGATTGGCGTGATTGGCATCATTTACGAAAGCCGGCCTAACGTAACGGCCGACGCGGCGGCCTTATGCCTCAAATCGGGGAATGCTGTCATCTTGCGTGGTGGTTCAGAGGCATCAAATTCCAATCACGCGATCCACGCCGTCTTGACCGACGCACTATCGCAGAGCGGGATGCCTGACGACGCGGTCCAACTTGTCGCGACCACCGACCGCGCGGTGGTCGGGGCGATGCTCACCGCGACGGGGCTGATCGATCTGATCATTCCACGTGGCGGCAAATCGCTCACGTCGCGGGTGCAATCTGAAGCGCGTGTGCCTGTTCTCGCGCATCTCGATGGCATCTGCCACACCTATGTCGACAAGCAAGCCGATCCTGAAAAAGCGCAGGCGATTGTCGTCAATGCCAAAATGCGGCGGACAGGCGTGTGCGGTGCGCTTGAAACGCTGCTGATTGACCGCGCCTATCCTTTTACCCGGCAGCTACTTGGCGCGCTGATTGATGCGGGATGCGCGCTCCGCGCAACGGCCGAAATCTGCGCGATTGAGCGCCGGTGCGCTTTGGCTAGTCAAAGCGATTTTGGCAATGAGTTCCTTGAGCCGATTTGCGCCGTCCGATTTGTCGATGGCGTCGACGAAGCGGTTATGCATATCGCGACCTATGGGTCATCGCACACCGATGTCATCATTACCGACGACCTGATCGCCGCCGAACAATTTCTGGCAACGGTCGATTCGGCAATCGTGATGCACAATACGTCAAGCCAGTTTGCCGATGGGGGTGAATTTGGACTGGGTGCAGAAATCGGGATCGCAACCGGGCGTCTGCACGCGCGAGGGCCGTTCGCACTCGAAGCGCTGACAACCTATAAATGGATTGTCCGCGGCGATGGCCAGATCCGGCCGTGATAACCGCTTGATCCGCACGGCACTTCTTGGTGGCTCGTTCAATCCGGCGCATCAGGGGCATCGTCATATTAGCAGAACGGCACTTCGCGCGCTGGATGCGGACGCAATGTGGTGGATGGTATCGCCAGGCAATCCGCTCAAATCGGGCGCAGCTGACATGGCACCGCTGAATGCCCGGCTGCGCTCAGCCAAGCGAATGGCGTGCCGTGTGCCCATTCACGCAACCGCAATCGAGGCAAATCTCGGCACGCGCTATACCGTTGATACGTTGCGCGCGATCGTCCGCCGCTATCCCAATCGCCAATTCATCTGGATCATGGGCGCCGATAATCTTGCCCAATTTCACCGCTGGAAAGACTGGCGTGCAATCGCCCGGTTGATGCCGATTGCAGTTGTCGCGCGACCAAGCTATAACGGTTATGCCCAAGCGAGCCGCGCGGTGGGCTGGCTGCGAAAATTTGTCCGCCCCGCACGCCAAGCAAAACAATGGACAAAGTGGAGACCGCCGGCGCTCGTGCTACTGCGCTTTCGCCCCGATCAGACCTCCGCTACCGCGCTGCGACGGGATAAGCCCGATTGGTACAGCGATTTCCCCCGCAAGCCCGTTCGCGATAGCGTAACGCGTCGCTTGATATATTGAAGGCCCGAACTTGCCCCTATCCGCTCACCCCGTTGCTCCTGAGTCAGATCGCCCTGCCGGTGATAATGTCGACGCACTTCACGCAATGATTCTCCAGTCGCTTGACGATGATCAGGCGATCGAAACCATTTCTATTCCGCTTGCTGGAAAATCGACAATCGCTGATTATATGATTATCGCGAGCGGTCGTTCGACACGCCAAGTTGCGTCGATGGCGCAAAAGCTGGCGCACAAAATCAAGGAAGTGTCGCATCGCAGCCCCCGGATTGAGGGTCTTCAAACAGCTGACTGGGTTTTGATCGATGCAGGCGATGTGATCGTTCACCTGTTCCGCCCCGAAGTGCGCAGTTTTTACAATCTTGAGCGCATGTGGTCATTCGGCGATGCGCCGCAAGCGCCCGAGGCGGTTTGAAGCTGCACATCGTTGCGCGCGGAAAGCTCGGGCGTGGCCCCGAGGCTGACCTGATCGCACGTTATGCCAAACGGATTTCTTGGCCTTTCGCAATAACCGAGCTTCCTGATACGGGCGGAAAGATGCTAGCGCTTGCGCCCGGCACGGTCATCGTCGCGCTTGATGAAAGTGGTGAGCAGCTTGGCTCGGTTGCGCTGGCGCAGCGGATCGAGGGCTGGCGTGATAACGGCGTCCGCGAATGCCGCTTCCTGATTGGCGCTGCCGACGGGTTGAGCGATGCGGAACGCGCCGATGCTGCCTTGCTTCTTTCGTTCGGGCGGCTCACCTGGCCGCATATGCTGGCGCGCGCAATGCTCACAGAGCAGCTTTGGCGCGTTACGAGCATTATTGCGGGGCATCCGTACCACCGCGAAGGGTAGGGGGGCTGATCGTCAGTGGCTGTTGAGTTCGCTGATGAGCAATTTGTCGATCTTGCGGCCATCCATATCGACGACTTCGAAACGGAAGCCCTGTTCGACAAAGGCCTCACCCGTTTCTGGAATATGTTTGAGTAGTTCGAGCGCGAAGCCCGCCACCGTCGCAAAATCGCGATCGCCGGGTAGATTGATGCAAATGCGTTCGGCAAGAACATCGGCGGCACACCAGCCCGATACGAGTAGGCTGCCGTCCTCACGCTCGACAATGGCAGGCTCATCGCCGTCATCCTGATCCGACACAAAGTCGCCTGCAATCGCGGCTAACAGGTCTGCGGGGGTCACTACGCCTTCGAAGTGGCCATATTCATCGTGCACCAGCGCAATCGGCACATCAGCCTTACGCAGCGCCTCAAGCGCGTTCATCGCATCAACCTGATCGGGGATGATCGGGGCATGGCGCATGACCTTGCGGATATCGAGCGTATCGCCGTCAAGCAGCGTAGAAACGATGTCGCGCGCCTGCAAAACCCCGATAATCTGGTCAATCGACCCTTCGGCAACGAGCAGACGGCTATGCGGCGTATCGTGCAACTGTGCGCGGATCGCCTCGTCTGACGCGTTGATATCGATCCAGTCAATCTCGGTGCGCGGCGTCATCACTTCGCGGACAGGGCGGTCGGCAAGGCGGACGACGCCCGAAATGATCGCGCGTTCGCTCTCCTCAATCACGCCAGATTTGCTCGCTTCGGCGACGATCAGGTGCAGCTCTTCGGCGGTTACGTGATTTTCCGATTCGCGTGTCATCCGCAGCAGCCGGAAAATCAGCGCACTTGTACCGTTAAGCAGCCAGACGATTGGGGCCGTAATTTTTGACAGCCATAGCATCGGCACCGCCATCACCACGGCGATATTTTCAGGCGAACGGAGCGCAAATTGCTTGGGTACCAGCTCACCAATGACAAGCGAAAGATATGTGGTCACGCCGATCACAAGCGCGTAGCCGGTGTTGACGGCGATGCTGGCCGGCAACCCAAGCGTCATCAAACGCTCTGCGACCGGGCCGCCAAGGCTCGATCCTGAATAGGCACCAGCAATGATACCGATCAGCGTGATACCAATCTGCACGGTTGAAAGAAAACGCCCAGGATCGGCGGCCAGCGCCACTGCAACGCGTGCGCCGCGTCGCTGCGACTTGCGCGTGATCGCATCAAGCCGCGCTTTGCGCGCCGAAACAATCGCAAGCTCTGACATCGAAAAGACGCCGTTGAGCGCAATCAGTGCAATGATGATTGCAACATCGCTCCAGGGAAACGGCGCCAATCCGGCAGTGTGAAGCGATTGCGGGTCCATAGGATTAGCCAACTATGGCGCAAAGCAACCGCTTTCGCAATTGCCGCATTATGATCGCCGGCTTCCAAAAAAGTTGCGTAGCAGTGCCGCCGATTCTGTTTCGCCAATCCCGGCATAGATTTCGGGACGGTGGTGGCAGGTTGGCTGAGCAAAGACGCGCGCGCCATTTTCGACGCCGCCGCCCTTGGGATCGCTCGCAGCATAATAGACGCGCGCGATACGGGCATGGGCGATCGCTCCGGCACACATCGCGCAGGGTTCGAGTGTGACCCACAAATCGCACCCAACCAGTCGGTCGCTGCCAATTGCCGCACATGCCGCGCGGATCGCAGCAATTTCGGCATGTGCTGTGGGATCAAGCCGATCGCGCATCGCATTGCCCGATTGTGCAAGGATGACACCGTCGCGCATGATCACTGCGCCCACCGGCACTTCGCCATTTGCCGCGGCTGTTTGCGCACAATCGAGCGCGAGGCGCATCGGGTTGGGGAGCGGATGGGGAAGGGGGATCGTCACCAAGTGGCCATAGCGTGTGCAAGTGGTTGACGAAAGCAGAGTCGGCCGCTAGTGCCGCGATCTTTCTAGACCATCTATTCAAGAGCAGGACGAACAATCATGTCGCGTATTTGCGAGCTGACCGGCAAGGGCCGCCTCGTCGGAAACAATGTTTCCCACGCCAATAACAAGACCAAGCGGACGTTTCTGCCCAATTTGCAGAATGTAACGCTGCTTTCAGAAGTGCTTGGCGAAGGCGTGAAGCTGCGCGTTTCAACGAGCGGCATTCGATCGGTCGAACATGTTGGTGGCCTCGACAATTGGCTCGCCAAGACCGCAAATGACAAGCTGAGCCTGCGTGCGCGCCGTCTCAAGCGTGATATTGCCAAGAAGGCAGTGATCGCTACCGCTGCCTGACGTTCTCATCCCGCTGCCCATTTTGCGGTGGCGGGTTAATCAGTTCGAACTTGAGCAGATATGTATGCTCGATCCACATAAAATTATTATCTGATACAATCCAGACGAAGGTTCGTGTGCCTTCCTGCGTCACTGTAACGCCTTCAAAATTACTCGTCAGGCCGGGGCGGCTGAACCGCGCAATTGTGCGCGCTTCGATAATGTCGGGCGGCGATGCACCGATTGGCGGCACGATGCTCAGAACCGCAGAAAATGCGTAAGGTGGCTCAAACCGCCGGTTGATGATCACCAACTGCCCGTCGGGCAGTTCTGCCGCGTCGGTTGGCGAGAAATGATGTTCGGGTGGACGGTAATGCAATGTGCGCGGACGCGCGCCCTCAATGGTCGGGTCGCCATCAAAAACAACCAGTTCAGGCAGCTTGGCATTACCCACTGCTGCTTCTGCAAAAACGAGGAACCGCCCGTCGGACAGTCTGACGATCGTTTCAGGCCCACCTGTTTTTGACCATGCTTGCATATCCAAAGGCCGCACGAGCGCGCGCGCGTTTTTGAGCGATTTATCACTGGCACAGATTGCGTTGCGCCATTCAAACCCGATCCACACTGCGCCCGTTGCGTGATCGCGCGTGATACTTTCAGAGTCGCGGTTGAATTTGTTGCTGTCGTCGGCGCATCCACGCGGCAGCGGCACCGCTCTGACGTTGCTAGGCACGCCGTTCGCACCGACTTTGAAGCGGATCAATGCACCGTAGTCGCTCACCGCGATGAAGCTGTCAGGGCCCTCTGCGACCAGCGACGACAGGCCACCAAAATCGTTATCGTCACTTTCGAGTGACCAACCCTTTACAAAATGAAGGTCAGGCGAAAGCGTAATCAACGGATTTTCAATCAGCACTGCGGTCATTTCGATTGCGTGGTCGACGATCGGTCTCACCTCGACGCGCCGCGCCGAACTGCCCGGAACGGCTCCGACGCCGAGCAACAGAATTAAGCCAAACCACCTCATCATTGCCACGAATAGCGCAATCAAGCCCGCTTACCAGCGCGTTATATGAACAACTGATAAACCAACATTAACAGTGGCTAACGGGCATGTTCAGCAACGCCTCAAACGAATCGCTGCATAAGCAATCCATCAGGAACGCTCGGTGCGAATCATTCGCCCCCTGCAATGCTGAGGAGTAGTAAAATGGTAAAGTCAGTCATCAATTTGGGTGTTGCCGCCGCAATTAGCTTGTCTTCATTTGGCGTAGCCGCGCCAGCATTTGCCCATGGCAATGGAGATGGACGTTATTACGAACGTAGTGATCGTGGATATAATGGCGATGACGGCTATTACCAGAATGTCCGCCACAATGATCAGCGTCGTTATGACGATCGCGGTCGATACAACAACGGTCGTTACAATGATGGTCGCTACAATGATCGTGGCTATGAGCCTGCTTACGATAGCCGTGACGCCGAATATCGCGATCCGCGTTATGCCAACCGGAATTATCGCTACAAGTGCAAAAGCGGTACGACTGGCACCATCCTTGGCGGCGTAGTCGGTGGCCTGCTCGGTCGCGAAATCGGACGGGGTGGATATTATAACCGGCCCAGCACGACGGGCACGATCATCGGCGCAGGCGCTGGCGCACTTGCCGGACGTGCGATCGAAAAATCGGGTAACCGCTGCTGATCAATTTTGTTTCTCACAGTTTCCCTCGCGTAGCGTATCAGAGGTGGTGGGCCGGAACGGCGTAAATGTTCTGGCCCGCCGAGTTTTTTTGAGGTTTCGGTTTGAGTATAGCTCGCCGTTACAATTTCCCTTGGGTCGCAATCCGAGGGCGGAAGCCGGGACCTAAACGTCCCGGCTTCCAACCAAACTCCGCAGGTTTAGCGACGTAATTGCCACTAGGGCCTGTCGTCATTTGAGCCAGACCAGAGCGCAAACGAGGTGGAGGCCAGCGAGATAGTTGCGTGCGGTCTTTTCGTATCGGGTTGCGATGCCTC
>JAYVVW010000056.1:0-7723 GCA_043786595.1 Sphingomonadales bacterium
TCCCCGAGAGGGCAGAAAAACCGCCATTTTTGGTCTCGTGCCTCCAGTCGGGCTACGCCCTCCCTCCAACACAAGACCAAAAATATCCTCTCATCCTGATTGTCGCCCAGTTCTCACCTTGATCGTCGCGCAGCAGTTTGACAGAGGGACTATGTCGACTGACAATTTGCTGCTGGGGCTGATTGGGCAGCGCTATGATCTCGAGGCCGAGCTTCCCCTCGCAATGATCGCCGACAGACAGCAGCCGGCGCTGATCTCAAGGTGAGTGCAATGAGCTTGCAAACGCGAAAGCCCGCCCGCGATACATCACGGTGAAGGCAGCCGCAGGCTGACACCGCGTGTGAACGGGTCAGTTTTTGTCGGCGGATGATCATTTCGTTGACGTCACCGGCTGATCATGGCGGAGCAAAGCCTTAGTAAACGCGGCAGCCAACCGCACCGAGATATACTGCCAGAACGCCGAAGATCGTTATGAACGGATCTGCTCGCTTCCAGCTGCCGAGCCAGAGTGCATAACAAATATTCGCCAAGCCGAGCGCCAGAACCAGCGGAAAGAGCAAGACTTTACCGCCCATCTACCGAGATAAGTGTAACTGATGCGCAATGGCTTAGAATTCCTTAAATTACAGCTAGTTATAACGCTAATCTGAGAAGAGCTGAAACAGCGACGGCGCTACAAGCGTAAGCACGAACAGGCTGAAAGCTGCGAAAAGAAAACGTCTGAACGGCGGGACAATGGGGCTTATTACAAGCGCTTCGTCGACTCTTTGCGCACGCTGATAGAGGATGATACTCGGTAACACGATGAGCGTAACGCAGATAATCCAGACGCCAATGCCAGGGGAGATTGATAGATTCGCGCGCATGGCTTCGCTGAGCGCAAGGCGCGCTGAGACTTGTTTGTGGATGTCGGTGAGCGTCGTGCTCCATAGAATGAGCGCGATCGATAACGGGCTTGTATAGAGAATGACGCGCTCCATGCTCTGGCGAAATCCGAAGTCTATCAAGTAAAGTACTGCAATTGCAGCAATAATTTCCAGCACAAACGGATTAGTCGTCAGTTTGACAGCGGTCACAACATGCTCGAGCGGGTTGGTGGTCAGAAATGAGCCGCAGCGATCGCTGCGCCTGACACGCTGCTGACCGGACTGCCTGACCAGGAAACTATTAACCACGGGAGCGTGAAGCTGATAAGCGTGAGATATTGCAAGATATTCAAGGGATTGCGGCTGTTAGCTTGGACTGTGTCCGAAGCGGTTTGAGCGTCGGTCTTACAAGCTTCGACGAACATCAGCTGAGTAGCGACGACGTCGCGGCTGTCCCGAGCCGCGCCTTACGCAGGTTCGCGCATTTGTCGGGAGCGCGCGAACGCCTCAAATCGGCGCCCGCGACAATTGGCGGCAGATAAGCGGTTTGCGGCGCTATGACGTCGAGTGTGAGTGGGGCAACGAGACTGTCGCCGCCCGTTGCGCCCATGCGCAGTTCCCCGCTTTGCTGAACGCCGTTGATCAGTCCCAGCACTGATATTTTGACCAGACAGCTTTCATCAACGGCAAGTGTCTTGGCACGGCATCCGTTTTCGTTGACCGTAAACCTGTCGCCGGTGATTTTGAGATCGCCAACCAAGGTAATCGGTTTGCCGCCTGTGTTGGCAATGTTGGCAATGTTGAGTCCGTTTGAGTACGCAATTCCATAAAAAATCCCTCAAGCCGTTCAAACAATATTTTTGCGGTCACACCCCATGCCGCTGAAGCAGCTATTTACATTCGTCGCCACGATTCTCGAAAAAGATCAGTGCGGGCCAAGTCTTGATCGCAGCCGACGATAATCTGGCACTAGCCGAACAGCAGGCTTGCATGAATGCACTGCCGACCGATACGAAAGTCAAGCCGCTATCAACAACTGTATCCGCTCAACCTCTTGTGCAAATTCAAAGCAGAGTTGCGCCCGTTCATCTTCATCGGGAAGCCAACTGGCCAGATGCGGAAACTGGATGCGGCGGTAATTGAGCGTGTCGGCGTCCCAGATCAACTCCGGGCCATTGCGCCGCGCTTCTGCGATCAGATCGAGGCAATCCCCGCGAATCTCGTCCGGATCGAACAACGGTTTGTCCTCCCGCCGCACTTCACTAAGATCAAGACCGAGTTGTTGTTCGCTCATATCTGCCAAACCATCATGGATGATGCCTTTTATAACAGCGCGTCGGCGGAAAAACAAACAGCCGACTTGCAAAAGCTGTGGGTAGATTTCTGCGTGCATTCGGGGCAGGAACGATGGATGAACGATAAACGCTTCAAACCCTTGCTCGACCGGCAGTTTCTGAAAGCCGAGCTGGACTATGAGTATCGCGATTATGTCGCCGACGGGATTGACGAAGCGAACCACGAACGCCTGAAAAACTGGGCGAAGCGCGACGTGGTGCGCGAAACGCAGGCTGAGGGCGCGTTCATCCAGCGCTTCTTCGTCGATACCTGGGGCTACCGCGAGGACGGCACGGGCGCGGAGACATTCCACCTCAAACCCAAATTCAACATCGCGGGCGCAGGCCAGACCGGAAACCGGGGCGAAGCCGATCTCGCGGTCGGCCATTTCGGGGCCAATCTGCCCGAAATTCCGCAGATTGTCTGCGAGTTCAAACACATCACCAAGGCAGGGCTGGACGCGCCGCAAAACCGCAAAGGCAACAACCGCTCGCCGGTGCAACAGGCGCAGGATTATCTGTGGGGCGCAAGGCGCGGCATCGCGCTCAACGCCACCGTCCAGGCGCGTTTCGCCATCGTCACCGACATGAACGAATTCCGGCTCTATTGGTCGGAAAATATGCCCGACCGCTACATCCGCTTCAAGATCGATGGCGGCGACCTGTTCGATCAAATCGGCCTGCTCGGAGAAAGCGAAGACTCCCGCTTCGACCGCTTCCTGTTCTGGCGGCTGTTCCGCCCCGATATGCTGCTGAGTGACGCCGGACGCACCCGGCTGGAACGGCTGATCGAGCGGCAGGGCAAGGTCGAAAAGAAGCTGGAGGATGATTTCTACGAGGATTACCGGGGCTACCGCGAAGTCTTGATCCGCAACATCATGCTGCACCGGCCCGAGGGCGTCACCCGTTCGGGTGCCGTGCGGCTCGGGCAGAAATTGCTCGACCGGCTGATCTTCCTGATGTTTGCCGAGGATATGGGGCAGCGCGTCGGCTTTCCCGCCAACGAATTGCAGCACCAGCTGACGGCCTATAGCCGCGATTCGATGCTTGAAGGAGAAGGCTCCGAGGTCTGGACGCGGCTCAAACTGATCTTTTCAAAGATGAATGAAGGCGGCGATATTGGCGATCATGCCATCCACCGCTTCAACGGCGGCTTGTTCGCGGACGATCCTGCAATTGACGCGCTCGCTCTGCCCAATCATATCTTCGTCAGGCGCGGTCAGGCGCAGAATGACGCGAAGATGTCTGAGCATAAGCAAACCCTGCTTTACCTCGCCGCCACCTATAATTTCGCCAAGGAAGGCGATGCCAAAAACAGCATCGGGCTTTATACGCTTGGTCATATCTTCGAACAATCGATCGTCGAGCTGGAGAAACTGGAGGCCGACGCCGAAGAGCGGCTGTCGCTGACCGATATCACCAAGCGCAAACGCGACGGGGTTTATTACACCCCCGAATGGGCGGTGCGCCAGATTATCGAACAGACCATCGACCCTCTGTTTGCCAAGTGGAAGTCTGAAGCCGGATGGCCCGACGATGCCCCGCCCACCAAGGCCGCAGCCAAAGCCTATTGGGAGCGGCTGCAAACAATCAAGGTGATCGATCCGGCTTGCGGCTCGGGCGCGTTCCTGATCGTCGCGCTCGGGCATCTGGAGCGCGAGTTTGCAGCCGCAGTTGAAGCGGCTGCGGCGACCAAGGCGATTACGCGGCGGCCTGACGATGCGGCGATCACCGAGCTGATCCTGACGAACAATCTGTTCGGCGTGGATATCAACCCCGCATCGGTGGAAATCACGCGGCTGTCACTCTGGCTGCACACCGCGCGCGCCAACAAGCCGCTGTCTTCGCTCGAAAAACATATCGAGTGCGGCAATTCTCTGGTGGACAAGCGCTTTTACGCCAAGCGCAAGCTTTATGACGATGAAGGCCAAGACCGGATCAACACCTTCGAATGGGAGGGTGATTTCGCCGCCGGTAGTTTCGATGCGGTGATCGGCAACCCGCCTTATGTGAAGCTGCAGAATTTCGTCAAGGTCAACGCCGATATGGCCGCGTGGCTGACCGGAGACGCGCCCTATGCCTCGACCAAGACCGGTAATTTTGATCTCTATCTGCCCTTCATCGAAAAGGGACTTGATCTGCTGAACGACGGCGGGCGGATGGGCTATATCGCACCGAACCTCTGGCCGACGCTCGAATATGGAGAGGGGCTGCGCGGCCTGATCCACAAAGGCCAGCATCTCGAAAAATGGCTCGATTTCCGGTCATTTCAAGTGTTCGAGGAAGCGACGGTTTACACTGCGATCCAAATATTTTCCAAAGCGCCCGTGGGTGAAATCCGACTAGCCTTTGCCGGTGACGGCGATATCAGCAAGATCAACTGGGCCGATGACAATCACGTCCTGCCCTATGCGACGATCCAATTGCCGCTCAAACCCTGGTTAATCGCGCCAACGCCGGTGCGGACGATGATCGAGCGGCTGGGCAAGGAAGCGTTACGGCTGGATCAGCCGGAGAATAGCAAAGCGATATTCCAAGGCATCATTACCAGCGCTGACCATATCTATCACCTCAAACGTCTGGGGAAGAATCGTTACAGCTATACGCCGCAGGAGAAACGGCAGAAGAACGGGAAAACGATAACGGTTAAGCTGGCTCCCGTTGAAGTTTCGATAGAAGACGCCATCATGAAGCCGCTGGTGTCCGGCGCGGAGGCAAAACGCTTTCTCGAACCGCAGACTGACACCTATTTGCTTTTCCCCTACCGAGTGAAAGCCGACAGCGCCAAGCTGCTCACCGCCGACGAAATGGTCGCGGAATTCCCCAAGGCATGGGCCTATTTGAAAGGGTTCGAAAAGGAACTCCGCGCGCGCGAAAGCAAGAAGTTCAATGACGATGGATGGTACCGCATGGGGCGCCACCAGAATCTGGACAAGCAGGAAATCCCAAAGCTGCTTGTCCCCCGGCTGGTCGCCAATCTCGGATGCTTCGTTGATGACAAGGGCATATATTATTGCGACAATGTTGATGTTGGCGGCGTAGTTCCCGCCCGCGTTGATGATATCTGGTTCCTTGCCGGAATTCTGAACGCGCCAGTGATCAACACGATATTCGGCTGGCTGACCAAGCCATTTCGCGGCGATTATAAATCAGCCAACAAGCAATTCATCGCGCCGCTTCCTGTTCCCATTGCCAAGCGAAACGACAAGGCCGCGCTCTCATCGCTCGCCCAAAAGCTTCAGGAAAAGAAAAGCCAGCAAGTGGAACAGCGATTGGGCCTTGAAGAACGCCTCGCCGCCACCGCGCGCAGCAATTGGCCGCTCGAAAAGCTGCTCTCCGATGTCCGCCCGATCACCGAGATTGAAGCCGATATCCCCAAAAGCGTCCCCGCCACCGCGCGCAAAGCCTGGGTCGATGAAGCCCGCGCCGCGCAAGAGGAAGCGGCATTGTCGCGGATCGACGGGCTGATCCGACTTGACAGCGACTGCACGGTCACGCTGGCGGCTGGGAAATTGTCCTTCCTGATCGATGAACAACCGGCGGCTTCGGTCTTCGTCACCGATGCCGAGTCTGCGCTGGTCGAGGCGCAGTGGCGCTTTGTAGCGCTGGACTTTACACCCACCGGCAAGGGCGACGCCAAACGCCTGCTCGACCGCCTCCGCAAAGTGGCAACCACCGCAGAGCCCGCCATCGCGCAACAGATCATCGCCATCGGCCAGTCACTCGGCACCCTATCCGAAATCCTGCGCGACGACGAAGCGCAACTCCACGAAATGACCTGCCGCATGTTCAACCTAACCCCCGCCGAACGCCAATTGGTGGAAAGTGCGCGCGGACGCGTGTAATGGCGGCTCATAACCAGAATTGACGTTGCCGGTAGATTGCAATTCATGCTCAATGACGCAGCGCTTACAGGGCGCGCTCGGTAATCTTTGATGCGGCCAAACGGAGCATGGTTTTAGTGTTGAAGTTGCTCTGCTCCAGCTGGAAACGCCATCACGATCATTCAGATGCAACATTCTTATTGCTGTCAAAAAAAGCGTCGGTCGCACTGTCTTGGCTATCATTGCCACTTCATTTGCGTGGCAAACTCCAGCCGTTGCTGGCAGCTCAGGCCCGATAAATGCTACCCGCACTTTCAGGATTTGCAATGACTAGCCAGCTCAAATTTGTAAGAAACTTTCGTTTCCAGCGGTGGTCAATTCCATTGCACATTCGTTCTCGACAACGCCACACAACAGTGGCGTCACAAGCACAACGCTAAACCATTGAATTACATAGTTTTTAGGTAGAGCGGTTCGATTCCCGTAGGGTCACCATCTCGGCAGGAAATCTTAAATTTCCACCAAAGACACGCAAAACCTTGACTTATTAGCCTCCTGGTGGTACAAAAAGGTGGTTCAAATGACGGTTCGCGTGTCGGGTTTATGGCGTCATCCTAAGTCACAAATGTTCTGGTTTCGCGTCGCGGTTCCAGAGCGTTATCGTGCACGCGTAGGTAAGCGCGAAATAAAGCAATCCCTTGGCGTGACGGACGAGTAAAAGCCTGTTCAACTGGCTGCCGCCAAACATGCAGAAGCCCGGAGCTCTTTCGCACAGCTCGATGATGAAGCCTCCGCAGTTCACCGCTTTGCTGAACGCCGTTGATCATTCCCAGCGCTGATATTTCCACAAGGCTGGTCTCTACAACGGCTAGTGTTTTGGCACGGCATCCGTTTTCATTGATCGTAAACCTGCCGCCAGTGATTTTGAGATCATAGGTCAAGGTAATTGGCGTGGCATCCGTGTTGGCGATGTTGAGTTCGCTTGAGTATCCAATACTTTCAAAAACAGCCAGCATGCCGTTGTGACAATATTTTTCTCGTTCACGCCCGATGCCACTGAAGCGGCCATTAACATTCGTCGCCATGAATTTCAAAAAGGATGAGTGCGGGTCAAATCTTGATTGCGGCCAACAATGATCTTGCATTAGCCGAACAGTCGGCTCAAATGACCCCCCCGTCACGGCGCGGGTTTCCGATCAGCGCGCCATTTCAATCACGTAACTAAATGATCAGGGGACTCAATCATCACTTTATAGCCAGCGGCCTCGCTCAAACGATTGCGTTTACCAATGTATGGTTGTGGCTGATTCCCTTCACCCGCTCCAAATCTTTGGATTTGAATAATCTATTGATATAAATAAATAAAATTTCACCGTTTTTGCCTGTGTATGATTTGTGTAGAAAAACTTTGGGAGTTGTCGCCGGTAGGTGGCGCAAAAATTCACCGCTTTTCTAGCACGATAACCGATGAGTCAGGCCAAAGCCTCCGACACGGCGATAGATTGCTCAGTGGTTTCCGCCATTAAATCCTCCGATTGCACACAGCAGCCCAAGTATGGGCCGGTCATCGCGTCGCGGGCTTCGTCTTGGTTAAACGTAAGCTAGGCCGTGTTGACAAAAGGGATTCCCAAACGGCGTGTTTTATGATTCAAGACTGCTTTTTGGGGAGCAGTTATGGGTCGCGGGGATTTGTCGGACG
>JAYVVW010000057.1:0-33352 GCA_043786595.1 Sphingomonadales bacterium
CGTTCGACAACATTGATGCCGATTGCGGCGGCCAACCCGGCGGCTTCTTCAAGGCGTGCATCAATGCTGCGTGCCCCACCGCGACCAAGATCAGGGCAGATGACGAGCGCACGAGCTCCGCGCGCCACGTCATCATCATCACTTCGTGAAAAAACGCTCAATCGACGTCTTCGTCTTCATCTTCTTCGGCTAAATTCAGCGGGTTCGCGGGCTGAACCGTCGAAATAGCGTGCTTGTAAACAAGCTGCACCATGCCGTCGCGCTGAAGCAACATGCAGAAAAGATCGTACGCGGCGATGTCGCCTTGCAGCATGACGCCATTCACCAGAAACATCGTCACCGGATTGCGCGTCTTTTGTACATGCGCGAGGAACACGTCCTGAAGCTGCCGTGCCTTGCGCGGAGCCTGTTCAAACTGCGCGGCGATCGGGACGAGGTCTACCGTGGCACCGGGCATCACGGTCGAAATGGCATGTTTGTAAATCAGTTGCGACTGGCCGTCGCGGCGCAGCAGCACTGAGAAATTATCAAACCAGGTTATAATCCCCTGCAGCTTCACACCTTTCACAAGGAACATGGTGACGGGGGTTTTCGTCCGACGCAGCGAATTGAGAAAAATATCCTGAAGATTGTTCGATTTTTCGGGCATGTTACACCTCTTTGCTTTTGACGGGTCGTCGCCCGCACCTGCGCCGTTACGCGGCGTCGTTTGCGCAACTTGATGTTGCGCTGTTGCTGCATAGCAGCATTGCATTCGATCGTCAGCTAGTTTCGTCGTCTTCGTGTCGTATCTCCGCCATTCCCAATATTTTGAGTTTGCGGTGAAGCGCAGAACGCTCCATTCCGATAAACGTCGCCGTGCGTGAGATGTTCCCAGAGAAACGGCGTATCTGAACACGGAGATATTCACGCTCGAACGTTTCGCGCGCTTCGCGCAGTGGTACGCCCATCATCGCGTTGACCGCTCCACTACCAGAGTTTTGCGGATCATTGATGACCTCCGATGGCAGCATGTCGACGTCAATGCGACCAATACGGTCGCCTGGCGCCAAGATGATCGTCCGCTCGACGATGTTGCGCAACTGGCGGACATTACCCGGCCAATCATAGGCCTGAAGCGCAGCAATGGCATCGCTCGCGATGCTTGGCGTTTTGATCCGCCGCTCGGTTGCGTAACAGGCCACAAAATGATCGACCAGCGGCGGAATATCTTCGCGACGGTCAGATAGCGCAGGCAGATGCACGGGAACAACGTTGAGCCGATAGAAAAAGTCTTCACGAAACCGGCCAGCGGCGATCTCTTCTTGTAGATCACGCGACGTCGCTGAGACAACGCGCACGTCGACCTTAACCATGCGCGTGCCACCAATCCGGGTAAAACTCTGGTCGGTCAGCACACGCAAAATCCGGGCTTGCGTGTTGAGCGGCATGTCGGCGATCTCATCGAGGAACAACGTGCCACCATGTGCGCGTTCGAGCAGCCCGGGTCGGATGTCGTCGCCGCGCTCGCTACCAAATAAAATCTCTTCGACCTGTTCGGGCGTCATCCGCGCCGCACTCGCGACGATGAACGGCGCTTTGGCACGCGGACTCCAATTGTGGAGCAATCGCGCGGCGACCTCTTTGCCGACGCCAGCAGGCCCGGTCAGTAGAACGCGGCTGCCTGTGGGTGCCACCCGTTTGAGCGTCGCGCGGATCGCGTTGATTGCCGACGACGAGCCGGTCAGTTCATCTTCAAAACCAACCTGCGCGCGCAAATCGGCATTTTCGCGCCGCAGACGCTCGGTTTCTGTTGCGCGACTGACGAGATGGAGCAGGTGTTCGGCTTCAAACGGTTTTTCGATGAAGTCCGCCGCGCCGCGCCGGATTGCCGCGACTGCTGTATCAAGGTTGCCGTGCCCCGAGATAACCAAGACAGGCAATGTAGGATCGCGCCGTTTGATTTCATCAAGCAGATCAAGTCCGTCGAGTTTAGATCCTTTTAACCAGACATCGAGTAGCACAAGCGACGGGCGCCGATCAGCGATCGCAGCCAGCGCGGCGTCACTGTCAGCCGCACTACGCGCAGAATAACCATCGTCCTCAAGCACACCGGCGACGAGTTCACGAATGTCACTTTCGTCGTCAACGATCAGGATATCGAGTGCCATCGCTTAACGCACCATGCTTGGCGAGAATTCTGGCGATGACTGTTCATCACCTGTCTCAAGCCGATTGGATAGATCATGATCATCAGCGAGCGCGGTGATCAAACTCGTATCGAAATCGAGCATTATAATTGTGCCACCTCCATCGCGATCTGAAAATGACATCGTGCCTCCATGCTCCTCAACTATTTTCTTGACGATCGCGAGACCAAGTCCAGTCCCGCGGTTACGCGTCGTCACATAAGGCTCGGCTAGCCGATCGCGATCAATCGGCAGGCCGATGCCATTGTCTTCAACCATTAAAACGATGTGATGATCCTTCGGCGCACTGATCCGCAACGAAATGCTGCCCGGAATTGCTGCCAGTTCGGAACCCCGCGCCTCAATCGCCTCCACCCCGTTTTTGACGATGTTCATCAGCGCCTGACTCAGTTGACGCCGATCGCAGACCATCGTGATGCCGCTATCTTCGGTGTCGATTTGAAAATTGATCTCGGGGTGGGCGACCTCTTGCAAAAACATCGCCTGCCGCGCGATGTCGATGATCGCTTCGTCGCGAAAAATCGGCTTTGGCATGCGCGCAAACGACGAAAATTCATCGACCATGCGGCGCAAGTCGCCGACCTGCCGCACGATCGTTTCGGTAAGACGGGTGAACATTGCGGGATCGGTCTGGATTTCCTTGCCGAAACGCCGCTTTAGCCGCTCGGCGGCCAACTGAATCGGAGTCAGGGGATTCTTGATCTCGTGCGCAATCCTGCGCGCCACATCGGCCCAAGCTGCGCGCCGCTGATCGGTGAGTTGCGCCGTAATATCATCGAAGGTGACAACATGCCCCAATTCATCCTGCGTGATTTTTACTGCCAATGTGCGTGGCTCTTTGGCGCCCTGAATCTGAACGATCTCCTCACGCACATTGCGAGCGAGCATGGCGTCAAGCGCTGGAGCGGCGTCGGACAGCAAAACGTCTTGTACGCGGTCAAGTTCGAGCAGGTTCATGGCAGAGCGATTGATCACGCGGATCCGCCGGTCTTCACCGACCGCGATCACACCGGCAGTCACGCCCGACAGAACCGCTTCGATAAACGCGCGCCGTTGGTCGATCAACTCCGAAGCATCGACGAGTTCACGGCGCTGCGTTTCCAAACGCCCGGTCATCCGGTTGAATGCGTTGGTCAAGATTCCGATTTCGTCGCGTGACCGGCTTGCAGCGACGCGCGCCGAGAGATCGCCTGCGGTTACCCTGCGCGCCGCATCAACCAGTTCGTTGACCGGGTGAACGAGACGATCAGCAACCCGCAACGCAATAAAAACAGCGAGCCCAACGATCAATAAGGTTATAACCATCAGAGCGACATGGAACTTGAGTTGCAAATCGCGTGATCGCTCAACCAGATCATTATAGTTTTTGAGGACGAGCGAAAAGCGTTTGGTTTGCGCAAGTGCCTGTTCGTTGCTTACCCGTGCGGCATAAACATAGGTGTCGCGTAGTCCGGGAAGCGGTGTAATCGCTTGCATCCGGCCGAGACGATCCTGAAAAACTGTGCGCTTCGTTGAGCGCAGTTGCCCGATCACAGCCGGTGTGACCCAATTGTCTGTAGGCCGATCATAGGGATTGACGAGCGCGAGCGATTGGACGTTTTGCTTGCCAACTATGCGAACAATGGCTGCTTCGGACAGTTCTCGCACATAAACCTGATATGCGAAATTCTCATTAAACGCTTTGCTGTCTATCGGTGCGACCGACAGGTTGAAGCTCAGATCGCTCGCCATCAACTCTGTCTCGCGGACGATTCTCAACTGCTTTTCGGCGTAAAATGTTTGCGCCAGCGTATTGGCATTTTCAAACATACTCCGCGCACGGTCAGAATACCAAAAATCAACGCCGTACTGGAAAAGCAGCGATGCGAAGACGACTAGGACGAGCAGTGGGATGGTCGCAATCATTGAAAACAAAGCGACAAGGCGGACGTGCAGTGTTCCGCTACCACCAATTTTTGAGCTTGCCGCGCGTTTGCGAGCAATGCGTCGTCCGAACAACACGATAAGCGCAATCGCCGGAACAAGATTTGCGACTAGAAGCAGCGCAATCAGCGGTGGCGTTATCGGCTGATCTGCCGCAGCACCTCTTGTTAAAAGCAGATAACTGCTAATCGCGATAACAATTGACAGCGCGAATGTCGCGATTTCAATCCGTGGCAACCAATGTTTACGTCGCGCAATGACGGTCAAACGTCGATACGAACGATCAAATGCTGGAATGACAATCCGTTTCATTGGATGCAACGCTAAGCCAAGTGCGTGACCTTTTCAACACACTGTGTGATGAATTGGCCGCAAATTTTGCGCTTACTGGCTCTAATCACGGCGACTTTGCCGACCCGTAAGCGGATCAATTAACAAATCGCAGAGCTTTTTCCGCAAGGTGTTGCGGTTGATCCCCAATAATTTCGCAGCGCGGATCTGATTGCCCTTCACAGCTTTCATCGCTGCAACCAGCAACGGCTTTTCAATCACGGCGACCAGCCTGTGATAAAGTCCGTCGGGCGGCAGGCGATCGCCGAAATTGCCAAAATAGCTTTCGAGGTGCTGCTCGACCGAAAAAGCAAAGCTTTCATCGGCAAATTTGAGTGGGGTCGTTGCGTCACGCCCGCCAGAAATCGTTTCAAGCTGCGCATTGACCATATCACCGTCGATCCGGTCATCACGCGCCAATACTGCAAGGCGCCGCATCATATTTTCAAGCTCGCGCACGTTCCCGGGCCATTCGTACATGGCAAGCGCCGAAGCACCACTGGCGTCGAGCGTTTTAGCAGGAAGCCCGTCACGCACGGCGCGATCAAGAAAATGGCGCGCGAGCATGGCGATATCGTTGCCGCGCTGTCGCAGCGGCGGCACAATGATCGGGATTACGTTCAGACGGTAATAAAGGTCTTCGCGGAATGCACCGGTCGCGATCATTTCAGGTAAGTTTTTATGCGTTGCAGCAACGATACGGACATCTGATTTGATCAGTCGCGATCCGCCTACAGTGGTAAATTCGCCCGACTGCAAAACGCGCAGCAACCGTGTTTGCGCCTGTTCTGGCATGTCGCCTATTTCATCGAGAAACAATGTCCCGCCAGATGCCTGTTCAAATCGCCCCGAAACGCGGTTCGCAGCACCCGTAAATGCCCCGCGCTCATGCCCAAACAGCTCCGCCTCGATGAGTTCGCGCGGGATTGCCGCCATGTTTACGGCAATAAACGGTCGGGCTTTACGCGGACCAAGATCGTGAATTGCGCGCGCAACCAGTTCTTTCCCCGTGCCCGACTCGCCGAGGATCAACAGGCTCAAATCGTTGGCAATCACACGCGCAATCGTGCGGTAGACCGTTTGCATCGCGGGAGATCGACCAATTAGCGGCAGACCGCCGTGATCATCACCGAATTCCACCACGTTTGCCGTGCTGGCTGCACGCGTCAAGCCGTCGCGTACGGCTCTGCACAGTTCATCAAGGTCGAACGGTTTAGGCAAATATTCAAACGCGCCTTGTTCGGTCGCTCGCACCGCCGTCGACAATGTATTTTGCGCCGATAAAATAATGATCGGCATGGCAGGATATTTCAGCAGGATGTCAGGCACTTGATCGAGCCCGTTTCCGTCTGGAAGGATAACATCGGTTACAAGAACGTCTGGCCTGAATGAACCTAGCAATTGCGCGCACTCTATCAGGGTCGCAGCCGCCGCGACAATGTGCCCTTCGCGCCGTAGCGCCTCGGTTACCACAGTGCGGATGGCATCGTCGTCATCAACTATCAGGATGCGGCCGTTCATAGCGGTTAATTCTCTCGTTCAGCAACTGGCAGCAACAATCGGAAAATCGTCATTTCCGGATATCCTTCGCGTGAATATTGGATCATCCCGCCCATATCGCGCAGCATTTTGTCAACCAGCGCTAGGCCTAAGCCGCGCCCCGTCCGCTTCGATGAAACAAACGGATCAAACAACGTATCGCTAAGTTCTGGTGGCGCACCGGGGCCATCATCGCATACCGACACTTCGATCGGCAGCGACATTTTTTTGCCACCTTCGCTCACCGCAACCGAAACACCGTGCCGAAATCGCGTCATGATTTGCACGTGGCGCACGTTCTCGACCGCCGCGGATTCGGCAGCATTCTTGAACAGATTGAGGAAGATCTGGATCATCTGATCGCGGTTAACGCTGACAAGCGGCAACGATGGGTCATATGCCGCAACGATCTTGAGGTTTGCCCCAAATCCAGCTTCGGCCACGCGCCGGGCATGATCAATGATCTCATGAATATTATGTGCCGAATAACTGACCAACCTCGTGTCGGTGAAACCCTCCATCTGATCAATCAAGGCCGCAATCCGGTCAACTTCGGTTTGGATCAACTGTGTCATCACGCGGTCAGCACCAACTGCATTTTTTTCGAGTAGCTGCGCAGCGCCGCGAATTCCCGAAAGCGGGTTTTTAATCTCGTGCGCCAGTGCTGCTGCAATGTTGATCGCCGCGCGCGCGCCGCCTCGTCGCGAAAGGCTTAACCCCACGCGCTGTGCCCCGGCACCAGGATAAAGCGTTATCAGACGCCAGTCAGGCCGCTCCGGAAAACCGTTGGATTGAAAGTCGGCATGAAATCGGCCGCCACGCGCCAATTTGAATTCAAGATCGAAAGCAGTGAAAAGGCTGGCGTTGGACGGATCATATGACGCTGGCAATTCAAAAATTGAATCGAGGGCACGCCCGATAATATGCCCAGCGCTCGTGTTCAGCAATATTTCCGAAGTGGCATTCGCATCACGAACGAACCCTTGGTGATCCACAACGAGCAACGCGACCTGTAACGCGGACAAAACCTCCGACGGTGCTGGAATGTCAGCGAGTTGGTTCAAGCGGCATCCCGGAGCAACCAAGGGCTGTAAAATGCCTCAAGCCGATCAAGCACAACCTTTGAATCGGCAATCTGGTTAACCTGATTGCGGAATTCGGCCGACCCGTTGAGCCCCTTGGTATACCAGCCAATATGTTTGCGTGCCAGATTGACGCCCGTCACCGCACCGTAGTGATCAAGCATTGCAAGATAATGGCTGCGGATGAGATGATATTGCTCTGCGATCGAAGGATCTGGCGCTGGCACCTGCCCCCGCAGCGCTGACATCACTTGGCCTAACAGCCATGGCCGCCCGTATGCGCCGCGTCCGATCATCACACCGTCAGCCCCCGATAAACCAAGCGCAACTCGTGCGTCTTCGATCGAGCAAATGTCACCGTTCGCGATAACCGGAATTTTGACCGCGTCTTTGACTGAACGGATAAACGTCCAGTTCGCCGCGCCGCGGTACATCTGGCAGCGCGTTCGCCCGTGTACCGTAATCAGCTTTGCACCAAGGTCTTCGGCAATATGGGCGAGCTCGGGCGCGTTCAAACTTTCTTCGTTCCAGCCCATCCGCATCTTGACGGTAACGGGCACCGACACAGCCGCTACCGTCGCCTTGATGATCGCTGCGGCCAGCGGAAGATCGCGCATCAACGCAGACCCTGCGTCGCCGTTGACGACTTTTTTAACCGGGCACCCCATGTTGATATCAATGATCGCCGCACCGCGATCTTCGTTGAGTTTTGCCGCTTCACCCATTTCGCGAGGGGTACATCCGGCAAGCTGCATTGAAATCGGTTCTTCGACGGGATCCCAAGCCGCCTTCTGCAGCGATTGCCGCGTCTCGCGGATCATTGCCTGGCTGGCAATCATCTCCGATATGTTAAGGCCAGACCCGAAACGACGGACGATTTTGCGAAACGGCATGTCGGTCACGCCAGTCATTGGCGCGAGCAACACCGGAACGGCTATCCGTACTGAACCAATTGAGATCGAAGCGATTGCTGTCATCAAACTGCCTAAAATTGAGGCAGCGCTTTAACGCGCAGTGCGCCATCGTGCAACTCCAGCAGTTTACAATTGCGCGCGTTATGCCAAGGCATTTGCATCATACGAATGACGGACTTGGAGTGTGCTTAAGTGGTTGAGTCAGAGCGGATTGCTGCATTGATCGTTGCCGGGGGCAAAGGCAATCGGACGGGTGCCGCGTTACCAAAGCAATATGCGCTGGTGGCTGGCTTGCCGATGATCGCGCATAGTTATGATGCTTTTGCTTCACATCCGCTGATAAATTCGATCCATATCGTGATCGGCGAGGGGCAGCACTTTTTGCTCGATCAGGCGTTGGCGGGGCGCATTCCTACGACGGTAACAGTCGGTGGCAGCGAACGCCGTGACTCGGTCCGATGCGGGCTCGATGCAATTGAAGCCAGCGGGGGTGCCGACAAAATACTGATCCATGATGCCGCGCGCCCGCAGCTATCATCACACGTGATTGACCGCTTACTGGGTGCGCTCGAAACACATGACGGGGCCGTCCCGGCGTTGCCGGTCGCTGACACACTCGCACATTTCAGCACCGTGCTCGGGCCAGTGATTGATCGCGCAGACGTCGTCCGCGTACAAACACCCCAAGCGTTCAGATTTGATGCAGTCATGGCGTCACATGCCCAGTGGATAGGTGATCTTCCGACTGACGATGCGCAAATGGCACGCGCGGCAGGTTATTCGGTTGCAGTGATTGAGGGTGATCCGATGCTAGACAAAATCACATTGGCCGCTGACTTTTCGGCAGCAGAGGCGCGATTGGCTGGCGGGCTAATCAGCCGTTGCGGGATGGGTTTTGACGTGCACAAACTTGCGTCCGATCTGCCGCTTTGGCTGTGCGGAATAGAATTGGAACACAGCCACGGACTCGTCGGGCACAGCGATGCTGACGTGGTTCTGCACGCGATTGTCGATGCACTGCTTGGCGCTGTCGGCGCTGGCGACATCGGCGACCATTTTCCACCAAGCGATGAGCGATGGCGTGGCACCCCTTCATCGACTTTTGTCGAATTTGCCCGCGATTTGATCGTTTCTGGCGGCGGAATCATCGACCATGTCGACGCGACCATCATCTGCGAAATGCCCAAAATAGGGCCTCACCGGCAAAGAATGCGCGAACGCTTGGCCGAATTGCTAAAAATCGACATAAAGCGCATCAGCATCAAGGCAACAACGAGCGAGCAGCTTGGTTTTACAGGTCGATCCGAAGGAATAGCAGCCCAAGCCATCGCGACAGTGAGGAGCCGATAAGCTATGCGACAAATACTAAAGGCAGCCGCTACCACGGCGGCGTTGATTGCGATCAGCAGTCAAGCGACGGCGCAGATCGGCCAGCAAAAGTGTCTGACGCCGACTGAAGCCGAAGCCGTCACTACCTATCTGCTTCCAGACCTCGTTCGGACGCTTGCGAAACGCTGTGCGGTGGCATTGCCACCTACGGCATCGCTTATCCAGTCTGGCACGATTGTCGCGGCGCGCTATCAAGTTGAAGCAGACGCTGCGTGGCCAGCCGCGAGGAGCGGCTTTGACAAACTGACCGGCCTGCCAATCTCGACAATGCTCGGCGAACGCGGGTTGAAGCCTTTGCTTGGCCCGTTTCTAGAAACCGGCGCAACGACAAATATCAAATCTGATGACTGTGCGAAAGCGGATCGGCTTGTCGATATTCTCCAGCCTTTGCCCGCGCGAAACATGGCGATGCTGATCGTTACGCTATCGGAATTCGGCTCGGTAAAAGCGGCGCGTTGGCCGGTTAAAATTTGTCCAAGCAGCGCGTTGATCGTGGCGGCCACCCCATGACCGGCAGTCTGCATCCCGCACTGGTCGCAGCAGCCGAGCGCGTTATCAATGCCAATCGTGACGCCGGACGCTGCATTGCTGTCGCCGAAAGCTGCACGGGAGGATTAGTGAGCGCGGCGCTGACGGCGATCCCGGGCGCATCAGACGTTTTCGAAATTGGCTTCATAACATACGGAAATAACGCCAAAAAGAATGTTCTTGGTGTCAGTAGCGACCTCCTCGACACATTTGGTGCTGTGTCAATCGCAACGGCATGGGGGATGGCACGACAGGCACTTGATAAATCGGGCAGCGATGTTGCGGTTGCGATTACGGGTATCGCAGGGCCAGGCGGCGGGAGTGCGCAAAAGCCAGTGGGAATGGTGGTGTTTGCGCGTGCGCGGAAAGGCCAGAACCCTGATGATGTCGTTGCAGATGTGAAGCAGTTTGGCGATCTAGGGCGCGATGAAATTCGCGTTCAGGCTGCACTTGTAGCGCTCGAACTGTTGATGCCCGGCGCCGAACCATAAAGAACTTCGGCTCGTTCAACAAACGCGTCGGTCATTTTCTTGAGTGCGCGCTCAAACACCTGTCCGGCAAGTGTTTCAAATATACGTGATTTGAATGCAAAATCGACCGCAAAATCGATCGTGCAGCCACCGCTTTCGTGGTCGAGAAAGCGCCAATCGTTGCGAAGAAATTTGAGCGGCCCATCAACATAATCAACCGAGATAGCAGTCGGCTTGTCTTTCTTCACCCGCGACGTGAAATTTTCGCGCAAGCTCTTAAAGCCGACGACCAGATCAGCAATCATTTCGTGGTCACTATTGGATCTCACGCGCACCGCGCTCACCCACGGGAGAAATTCCGGATAGCGGCATACGTCCGCAACCAGATCGAACATCTGCGCCGCGGTCCATGGCAGCAGCCGCGTCTCGCTATGCTTGGGCACGGGCCAACTGTGCGCTCCGTGCCGCTTGCATTGAAGCAAAATCGCGGTCTGCATGATAGCTTGACCGTGTGAGCGGGCTTGACGCGACCAGCAGGAAGCCCTTCGCGCGCGCAATCGCAGCTAGCGCATCAAATGCCTTTGGCGGGACGAACTCTATGACTTTGGCATGGCGCGGCGTCGGCTGAAGATATTGCCCCATCGTTAGAAAATCGATATCAGCCGACCGCATATCGTCCATCACCTGATGCGTTTCCATGCGGTCCTCGCCAAGCCCGAGCATGATGCCCGACTTTGTGAATATCGACGGATCATGCCGTTTGACACTCTCAAGCAAACGGAGTGACGCATAGTATCGCGCACCGGGACGGATCGTCGGGTATAGTCGCGGCACCGTTTCGAGATTGTGGTTATAAACATCGGGTCGCGCGGTGATGATGGCCTCAACCGCTGCCTGCGCCTTGTTGCGGAAATCTGGCGTCAGTATTTCAATCGTTGTTTTGGGTGTAGTGCGACGCAATGCTTCGATCACCTTGACGAAATGCGACGCGCCGCCGTCAGCAAGGTCATCGCGGTCAACGCTCGTCACAACGATGTGCTTGAGGCCAAGTTCGGCGGCGGCATCGGCAACATGCTGCGGTTCGCTTGCGTCAAGCGCCCTCGGCATGCCAGTTTTGACGTTACAAAACGCACAGGCGCGCGTGCAAGTGTCACCCATAATCATCACGGTTGCGTGCTTTTTAGTCCAGCATTCGCCAATGTTGGGGCACGCCGCCTCTTCACAAACCGTCGCTAGGTTAAGCCGACGCATCAACGCCTTCGTTTCAGCAAAACCAACCGACGTTGGCGCCTTGACGCGTATCCAGTCGGGTTTGCGGGCACGCGGCGCAAGTGGAGTTAACAGACTCGTTTCTGACATGGCTGGCTCAATAACGTGCAATCTTCGGTCTTGCCACCCCCCCTTTCCCGAGGCTACCAGCGTCACATGATTGATTTTAACTCGCTTGTGCAGGGATACCACCGGTTCAGAAATGCGCAGTGGCCGCGTGAACGCCAGCGCTGGGCCGAGTTGGCGGAAAGCCAGTCGCCTAAGGTGATGGTTATCGCATGCTCGGATAGCCGCGTAGACCCTGCAACAATTTTTGACGCGTCGCCTGGTGAAATGTTTGTCGTGCGCAATGTTGCCAATCTCGTTCCACCGTTTGAACTTGGTGGTGGGCGACACGGCGTGTCTGCCGCGCTTGAATTTGCAGTGACGCAGCTTGAGGTGCCCGAGATATTGGTTATGGGCCATGGTCGCTGCGGTGGTTGCCTCGCCGCGCTCAATCGCAGTTTTGAACATGCCCGTCCCGGCGAGGGTGGTTTTATATCGGGCTGGATTTCAATGCTGGATGAAGCGCGCGATGAGGTCCTTGCGGCACACGGTGACTTAGCCAGCGCAGACGCGATGCGCGCAATGGAGCACGCCGCGATCAAGGTTAGCCTTGCCAATTTGCGCACATTTCCCTGGATTCAACAACGTGAGCGCGAAGGCAAGCTTCAGCTTCACGGCGCATATTTCGGCATTGACGACGGACTCCTCCACGTTCTCGATCCTGAGTCGGGGACATTTGCAGAGGTCTAGCCGCCGCATTTGAAACGAACGCTTCATAGCGCTTGCCCTCACGTTCACCGTTCACTAGGCGTTCGCGCGTGACTCACCCTGCGCCACCCGAACAACCATATTATCTTAAAGGCCTTAACGCGCCGCAGCGTGAGGCTGTCTTAACGAGCGAAGGGCCTGTGCTGATGCTTGCAGGCGCGGGCACGGGTAAAACTGCGGCGTTGACGGCGCGGCTTGCACATTTAATCGCGACAAAGCGCGCTTGGCCGTCTGAAATCCTTGCGGTCACCTTTACCAACAAAGCCGCACGCGAAATGAAGGAACGGGTTGGCAGGATCATTGGCGATGCCGTTGAGGGTATGCCGTGGCTTGGCACCTTCCACGCGATCGGCGCGAGAATGCTCCGGCGCCATGCCGAACTTGTCGGGCTGCACAGCAATTTCTCGATATTGGATACAGACGATCAGTTGCGGGTGATGAAACAATTGATCATCGCTGCTCAGATCGACGAGAAACGGTTCACCGCGCGTGCGCTTGGCGGCCTGATTGATCAGTGGAAAAACAAGGGATTAAACCCTTCGGATATCGACGCGGGTGAGAGCGAGCGTTTTGCCGCTGGCAAAGGCGCAATGCTCTACGCACAGTATCAGGGCCGGCTAAAAACGCTCAACGCGTGTGATTTCGGCGATCTTCTGCTCCATATGCTCACGATCCTGAAACGCCACCGCGATGTGCTTGAAACCTATCAGACACGCTTCAAATATATCCTCGTCGACGAATATCAGGATACCAACAGCGTCCAGTATCTGTGGCTTCGGCTGCTGGCACAGACGCGCAAAAACATCTGTTGCGTTGGTGATGATGATCAATCAATCTATTCATGGCGCGGCGCACTGGTTGAAAACATCCTCAAGTTTGAAAAAGATTTTCCCGGTGCGAAGATTATCAAACTTGAACAAAATTATCGCTCCACCCCGCACATATTGGGGGCCGCATCGGGATTGATCGCACATAACAGCGGGCGGCTCGGCAAGACATTGTGGACGCAGGAAGCCGACGGTGAAAAAGTCGATGTCATTGGCGTCTGGGACGGCCCCGAAGAGGCACGGCGCGTGGGCGAGATGATCGAGACGCACCAACGCGCGGGCAACAGTATCGATGGGTGCGCAATATTGGTCCGTGCGCAGTTTCAAACGCGCGAATTTGAAGAGCGTTTCATCAGTATCGGCATGCCCTACAAGATCATCGGCGGGTTTCGCTTTTACGAACGCGCCGAAATTCGCGATGCACTTGCCTATCTGCGCCTTGTCAATCAACCATCTGACGATCTGGCGTTCGAACGGATCGTTAACCAGCCAAAACGCGGTTTGGGTGACAAGGCGGTGGCCAAGGTTCAGATGCTTGCCCGTGCGGAGCAAATTTCGCTGATAACGGCTGCCGCACGCATTCTCGATAGCGATGAGCTTACCCCGCAGGCACGCCGCGCACTTGGCGGTTTCGTTGCAAACGTGACGCGCTGGCGCGATGTTGCGGGATCAATGGCCCATGCCGATTTCGCGCGATTGATCCTTGATGAAAGCGGCTATACCGTGATGCTTCAGGCTGAAAAATCGACCGAGAATGCGGGGCGGCTCGAAAACCTCACCGAACTTGCCCGGGCAATGGAAGAATATGAAACGCTCGGTGATTTTCTTGAACATGTCAGTCTCGTGATGGACAATGAAGGCGTAGCTGACGGCGAAAAAGTCACGATCATGACAATCCACGCCGCCAAAGGTCTGGAATTTGACCGCACATTCCTTGTCGGCTGGGAAGAAGGCGTCTTTCCTTCACAGCGCGCGATGGATGAAGGCGGTGTCGCCAGTCTGGAGGAAGAGCGACGGCTCGCCTACGTCGCGATCACCCGTGCGCGAAGGCATTGCACAATTTTACACGCGGCAAACCGGCGCATTTACGGGCAATGGACGTCAAGCATCGCATCGCGCTTCGTCGGCGAATTGCCAGCAGAACATATCATGCAGGAAAGCAGCATGAGCGGCGGCGAAAGCATGTGGCGCGCCAATTGGTCCGAACGCAGCGATCCTTTCGCTCATATCGAGCGCGGCACGGGTCGCGGCCCTGGCTGGGTGCGCGCAGCCAGCGGCGGCTTCACTCGCGAACCGACCCGCATCGTCGAGGCGCGTGGCAGCGCCGTCAGCCTTGGAAACAAAGGGCGCACCGATGTTTCCGTCGGGCTGCGCGTTTTCCATTCAAAGTTTGGCTACGGTCTGATCGCTGACGTTGAAGGCAACAAGCTCGAAATCGACTTCGAACAGGCCGGGCGCAAACGCGTCCTCGACAGTTTTGTAACGATTCCTGACGCATAGCGTTGACACCGGCGTGGCATACTGGTCTGGAACCACCCCAATTCGTCGCGTGAAGGCCTGATTGTTTCAATGTTTGATTTGCTTACCAATCCGCCAGCAGTTCTAGTTCAGATCGCGGCGCGATATGAAGCGCGCAAGATCGCGTTCGCCGAATGGACCGGTATCCTCGACCGCGAACTTCATACGCACATGGGGATGCTGGTGTTTGTCGTCGTCATCCTCGTTTTCAGATTACCGCTGCGTTCACCCTGGCCGTGGATCGCGGCGGTAATTGTCGAGCTCAACAATGAGTTTCTTGACCGCGTCAACTACGGATCATGGCGCTGGCCCGATACGAAGATTGATTTGCTGTTTACGCTGATGTGGCCAACGTTGCTGTTCATCTGCGCACGGACGGGATTGTTCACGAAACGCTAACTTGCGCATGACGGCGCGCTGGTTCATTGCATCGCAGTGTCTTCGCCTGCTCCTGCCCCCCCATCGCCGCTTGCCTACCGCGACTTCCGTTTTTTCTGGATCGCCCGATTTTGCGCGGTCTTCGCGACGATGGCGATGGTCGTGGTCATCGGATGGCAGGTCTATGATATCGCGCGTTCAGACTATGGTATGACGCCAAAGCAGGCGGCGTTTCAGCTTGGCCTGATCGGGATCGCGCAATTCCTGCCACTGCTGATCCTGACGCCGGTGGCGGGTTGGGTCGCTGACCGGTTCGAACGGCGGATGATCGCGCGTTTCGCCAATGTTGCCGATCTTATCTGCGCGGCCGCACTCGCGCTGTGCACCTACCATGATTTGCTGACGTTACCATTGCTATTCAGTCTCGCTGCCTTCCACGGCACCGCGCGTGTATTTTCTGCGCCTGCGATGAGTGCGATCGCGCCAAATCTTGTCCCGCCTGCGGTCTTGCCGCGCGCGATCGCGATGAATTCGATCGCTTGGCAATCGGCATCTGTCGGCGGCCCTGCGCTTGGCGGGATATTATACGCGATAGAACCAGCCTCTCCTTACTGGTTTAGCGTCGGCGCGCTTGCAGCTTCTATCGCCGCAATCAGCTTCATACGGCGGATCGAACCGCCGCCGCTCAAAGGGACATCGCATCCGCTTCGCCAGATGATCGAAGGACTGCAATATGTCGGAAAAGAGCGTTTTCTTCTTGGTGCGATCACGCTCGATCTATTTGCCGTGCTGCTTGCCGGCGCGACTGCGCTCTTGCCAGTTTACGCCCGTGACATTCTCCATGTCGGGCCAGAAGGGCTTGGTCTGCTGCGTGCAGCGCCAGCACTTGGTGCGGCAGTGATTGCCTTATGGTTCAGCATTCAACCGCTGCGAAACAATGTCGGCGTCAAAATGTTATGGGCAGTCGTGGTGTTCGGCGCTGCCACGATCATTTTCGGGATTTCGAAGTCAATGCCACTGTCACTTGCAATGCTCGCGATCCTTGGCGCGTCTGACATGCTGTCGGTTTACGTTCGCTCGTCGCTTATCCAGCTCAACACGCCCGATGCGATGCGCGGGCGGGTTGGATCGGTGTCGACGCTCGCCATTTCGGGGTCGAATGAGCTTGGCGAGGCACAGTCGGGTGTCGCGGCGGCGTTGCTTGGCCCCGTTGGCGCGGTTGTGTTTGGCGGCATAGGTGCCATATTCATCACTATGCTATGGGCGCGCCTGTTTCCTGAATTGCGGCGTGCGCGAACATTTGACACCAAGATTAAGGATCAAGGTAATGAAAGCTGACTCAATCCTTGCAACGATCGGCGCGACGCCGCACATCCGCATGGCGCGCCTTTTCCCAAATGCTGAAGTGTGGATCAAGTCTGAGCGAAGCAACCCCGGCGGATCGATCAAGGACCGAATCGGCCTTGCCATGATTGAAGATGCCGAAAGATCAGGCGCACTCCAACCCGGCGGTACAATTGTTGAGCCAACATCGGGCAACACGGGGATTGGTCTCGCAATGGTTGCCGCCGTCAAAGGTTACAAGCTGGTACTCGTCATGCCCGAAAGCATGTCGATCGAGCGCCGCCGGTTGATGCTTGCCTACGGTGCCAGTTTCGATCTTACCCCGCGCGAAAAAGGTATGAAGGGGGCAATCGAGCGCGCGATTGAACTGGTTGGCCAAACTCCCGGCGCGTGGATGCCGCAACAGTTTGAAAATCCCGCAAACGTCGAAGCCCATGTTCGAACGACAGGCCCTGAAATTCTCGCTGACTTTGCAGACACACCGATCGATGCGATCATTACAGGCGTGGGTACCGGCGGGCACATTACCGGAGTCGCCGAGTTCCTGAAAAAACATTGGCCCAAGCTTAAAGTTTTTGCTGTCGAGCCGACATTGTCTCCCGTGATCAGTGGCGGGCAGCCTGGCCCACACGCAATTCAAGGGATCGGCGCGGGCTTCATTCCGGCAAATCTCCATACGCAACTGCTTGACGGGGTGATCCAGGTTGATCCAGCCGATGCCAAGACGATGGCAAGGCGCGCCGCGACCGAAGAAGGCATGCTTGTCGGTATATCCTCTGGTGCGACGCTCGCCGCAATCGCGCAAAAACTGCCCGACTTGCCGAAGGGCAGCCGCGTTCTCGGTTTTAATTATGACACCGGAGAGCGTTATCTTTCGGTGCCTGATTTCCTGCCCGAAGCCTGAGCAGCGGCAACTACGCGATGATCGATCTTACACAAGGCGACGAACTCGTTCTGTCACGCGAACACCGTCTCCCGCGCGTTTCGCTTCATGCCGCAGGTGTAATCCTTTGCGTCATCGCGACGCTGATTGCGTTTGCGCTTTATAACCTTGCGCCTGCGCAATCGCTGCGCCCGACTGGCGGGGCAAAAGTAGTACTCGAAACGCCGCCATCGCCGCCGCCTATACTTGAGCCGCTTGAAATCATCGCGGTTGCGCCCGAAAAGGCGGCGGAGATCAACGCGACGGTGCCTTTTTCAACCGCGCCAAATCCGGCTGCGCGCGCTTTTCATATCACAGGGAGCGAAGAGGATCGTACTCGCGCGATCGACTGCCTCGCCTCAGCGATTTTTTATGAAGCAGGTTATGAAGCAGTTGAAGGGCAACGCGCTGTCGCGCAGGTCGTAATCAATCGCGTGCGCCATCCCGCCTATCCAAAATCGGTGTGCAATGTCGTCTATCAGGGTCAGGAACGCAGCACCGGATGCCAATTTTCATTCACTTGCGATGGTGCAATGGCACGCATCCCCTCGTCTGAAACATGGTCGAGAATGCAAAAGCTTGCCAAGGCCGCGCTGACGGGCAGTGTTTACAAGCCCGTTGGGCTCGCGACGCATTACCACACCGACTGGGTTCTACCCGTCTGGAGCGCGAAGCTTGAAAAAATTCGCGCTGAGCGCACGCACCTGTTTTTTCGCTGGGCGGGTTGGTGGGGGACGCCGCCGGCTTTCCGCGGTACCTATGCCAGCGCAGAACCTGCGGTTGCAAAACTGGCGCGGCTTTCGATTGCCCATGCCAACGGACTCCCGACGGTGATCGACCCCGAAACAGGCCTTGTGGTGCCACCGTCTGAGATGGCGGTTGAGTTACCCAGAGGCACGTCACCCACAGTTCCGCGTTTCGTCAATGCGGCGGGCGATTTCAAAATTTATCTGGTCGACAGAAAAAGCGAGCCAAACCGCCTTGCCGCAATCGCGCTTGCCGCGTGCATTGGCAAATCCTATTGCAAAATTCTGATGTGGACTGATCCAGCGTCTGTGCCAAGCGCCTTGCCCGTGAGCGATACTCAGCTTTCCAAGCTGTCATTCAGTTACCTTCGCAACCTCAATTCGGGGTACGACAAGGCGCTTTGGAATTGCGCGCTGTTCAAAAAGGCCGACGCCGAGCGCTGCATGACCCCGCGCGCAAGCGATACGAAACCCGTTGACCGAACGGCCAAGGCGGCACCCGCTGCGGGCAATCAGAGCGTTGAAACCAAAACTTTGCCATAAGCGTTGAAACAATTGCCTACGTCGGAGTTATGCCAAGGCTCATTGAGACTGACTCATGGCACACTCCCGTTCCCTGAGCTAGTCGAAGGGCTGTACTTCCTTTTCCTGAACATCGAGTAGAGCGCGATGACTTTGCGCTCTAGAAAGTGCAGCCCTTCGACAGGCTCAGGACAAACGGAGTTAGTCCCATCTCATGTCGGGGGCATGGCAACCATACGCGCCGCCGCGCCGTCCTTCAGCAGCCGCAAGATTGATCGATTGGCAGCCTTTGCCCAATCCTCGTCGATTTCTTCGACGCGCGTATGAAGCAAGATCAGCAAAGTGCTGAGCTGATCATGTGCGACCGATAATGTGCTGATGCGCAGGTTTTGATCGGTCGTCAGCGCGGCTGCGCGTAGATCGTCGCGCATGTCACCCAGCGCAGGTTGATCAGCCAGATCGCCGAATAGCACGCGCATCGCCGCATTTTCGCGCCATAACGTATCGGCTGCCCGGTCAACTTCCTGTGCAACGAGGATCAGCGTCAGCGCGGTCAACTGCGCGTCGCCCATGGCATAGGATTCTTCGGAAATTGCCGGAATTAGCCGCGTCGCGATCGTCGTGGCTGCGCCGATGATCAGCGCGTCAAGCCGCGGTTTCATAACGCCTCTGCCAGCGTTGCGAGTCGTTCGGTTAGCGTCACATGCGCAAGCAATTTGGGATGGTGGCCAGCATAGGCAAGGATTGGATCAATATTCGCGCCTTCGGAATAAGCGCGCGCTGATGAAATCCAGATTGCCAGTCCTTTGAACGTCGCAAACATCTCCCACCACAAAAATGCCCCTGCATTGAATGTCAGGCCGCTCGCTTGCTCCCAGTGTGCGATGGCTTGCGAATGCGCGATCAGCCCTGCCGCGCGCGTGTCGTCCTGCAGGTTCCACAGCGGATCAAGTGCCCACGCCAAATCCTCGAGCGGATCGCCAATATGCGCCATTTCCCAATCGAGTACGGCAATGATGTTGCCTTTGTCATCGTGAAGGACATTGCCGTTGCGGTAATCGCCGTGGACGATGGCCAGCCGCTGCGCCGGCGGTGGCGGATTACGGCGCAGCCAGCGGATCGCGGCGCGGGCGATGGGTTCAGGTTCGCGAGCGTCGCGGTCGATGACAGCTTCCCAATGGTCGACTTCGCGCGACCAGCATTGGTCTGGAGACGGCACTTCAACCGCGCGTGCGAGCGGTGCGGTTTGCGGCGCAACAGCGTGGATTGCGCCAAGATGGGTAAAGAATTGCGCGCCGATTGATGCGCGGTGCGCGCCGTAAGCGTTGACGTCCATGCCACCGGCAGCCACGCCGTTTTCAATCCGCTCCATCACGAAAAACGGTGCGCCGATGAGAGCGCTGTCTTCAACCAGACTGAGCGCACGCGGCACGGGAACTGTGCTGCCTTCCATTGATCGATAAGCGGCGAACTCAACGCCGCGCTCGGTCTTGATCAAACTATCGACAGGGTCGCGCCGGACGATCAGCCCGCGCGGTGCGCCGTCGACAATGCAATCAAGCCCGTACACTTCACGTGATGCGCCGCCGTGAAAGCGTTTGACCTTTGCGATTGTGATCGAATTCGCCGACAGCGCACCAATCAGATGACCCTCTAACGCCGCAATCTGATCGCTCGACAGCATTCAGCGCGCTTTGGAATGGGCAAGCAGGAAGCGGCTGCTATCGTCGAGCACTGTGCCTTTTCCGCGAAACGGTTTCGATATCGCCATGATCAGATGTTCATGCGTAAACGCGGGATAGGCTTTGAATTCGATTACTGTGCCCAGTTGATGCAGCCTGCGCGACAAATTCATCGCGTTGCGGGGTTTGACCGTATCGTCTTCGGTGCCCGTCAACACCATGATCGGCGGCGCGGCTTTGCTGGCAAAAAAGATCGGTTGCGTCTCATTGGGTCGAGGCCAGGCGCGCATCGCGTTGATTGAGCGCTTGCTGTCAAATGGCAGGAAATCATAAGCGCCGGCAATGCCAACGGTTGCGCGAACAAACCCCGGCGCAACGCCCGCATCACGCAGATAATGCGGATCAAGCGTCAGCATCATCGCAATATACGCGCCCGCCGAATGGCCCGACAGTGTTACCCGTGCGGGATCACCGCTGTAAGTTGCGATATTATCCTGAACCCAGCGCGCCGCTGCTGCGCCGTCCTGATTAAATGCCGGGAACAAAACCTTGGGCACTTTGCGGTAATCGGGAAGAACGACGACAAAGCCCTTTGCCGCATATGCTTTGCCGACGAAGTTGTAATGATCGCGCTCGCCATTGGCCCATCCACCGCCGTAATAGAAAATCAGCACCGGGCGTTTGGTCTCGCTTTTGGTCGCCGGTGCCCAGACGTTGAGTTTGAGCCCGGTCGCCTTATCGAAAACCACACCGCTCGCCACTTCGGATACACCGCGATCGCCCGGTGTCAGGCTGTTGATGATATCAAGCTGATGCGGTGGTTCAACCAGTCGCGCAAACAGCAGCAAGCCAAAAGCGATCGCCGCGACAATCATCAAAGCTATTTTCATTCCCACTCTCCTCATCGGGGGAGACTGCGCATCACACCCCGATTAGTCAAGCGTAGCTCAGAACGCGTCGACGGGCATTGCCATCATGACTTCGGAACCAGACTCGATCTTGTGACGCAGCGCAATCGCATCGGGCATGATGCGTTCGCCAAAGAAGCGTGCCGTCATCAGCTTTGCCTCCATAAACGCCTTGTCTTCGCTGCCCGATGTCAGTGCCGCCTGCGCCGCACGCGCCATCCGCAGCCACATCAGGCCAAGGATGACGATCCCCATCAGGTGCATATAAGGGGTCGAGCCCGCACCCGCATTATCGGGGTTGGTCATCCCGTTTTGCATCAGCCACATGGTTGACGCCTGAAGTTCGCCCAATGCCTTTTCAAGCCGCGTCGCATAGTCGCTAAGTGCAGGATCAGCCTTGGCCGCCTCCGCCTCTTCGCCGACCAGTTTGAACAAAGCCTGGATACCGCGGCCGCCGTTTTGCGCGAGTTTGCGCCCGACGAGATCAAGCGCCTGAACGCCGTTTGCGCCCTCATAGATCATCGTGATCCGCGCATCGCGCACATATTGGCTCATGCCCCATTCTTCGATGTAGCCATGGCCGCCGTAAATCTGCTGCATCGCCGTTGCCACGTCATAGCCTTTGTCGGTGCCATAGCCCTTGATGACTGGCGTCAGCAGCGAGATCAGATCGTCGGCAAGCTGACGTTCCTCTTCGGTTTGCGCGGCATGTGTCAGATCGACTTGCACCGCCCCCCAAAGGATCAACGCGCGCAGCCCTTCGGTGATCGCTTTGGCCTCCATCAGCATTCGGCGGACGTCGGGATGCACCATGAGCGTGTCAGCTTTTTCGCTCGGGTCTTTTGGCCCGGTCAGCGAGCGGCCCTGACGGCGATCCTTGGCGTATTGAACGCCGTTTTGATAAGCGATATCGCCCTGGCTGAGCCCCTGAATACCAACGCCAAGCCGTGCGGCATTCATCATGATGAACATCGCAGCGAGCCCCTTATTCTCGTCGCCGACCATGAAGCCCGTCGCCCCGTCATAGTTCATGACGCAGGTCGCATTGGCGCGAATGCCCATCTTATGCTCAATCGATCCGCATGAAACCGCGTTGCGCGCGCCCACACTGCCATCATCACCCACCATGAATTTGGGCACGATGAAAAGCGATATGCCCTTTGAGCTTTCGGGTGCGCCGGGTGCTTTGGCCAGAACGAGGTGGATGATATTTTCAACCATATCATGCTCACCGCCCGAGATGAATATCTTGGTGCCGGTGATATGGTAACTGCCGTCGGCCTGTGGTTCGGCCCGCGTGCGGATCAGCCCAAGATCGGTGCCACAGTGCGGTTCGGTAAGGTTCATCGTGCCGCCCCATTCGCCCGCAATCATCTTGGGCAGGTAAGTGGCCTTCTGAGCCTCAGACCCTTTGACCAGGATTGATGCAACTGCACCCATCGTCAGCCCGGTGTACATTGAAAACGCCTGGTTCGCCGCCATGCGAAATTCTTCCATTGCCGATGAAATCACATGCGGCAGCCCCTGCCCGCCATATTGTTCAGGCGCGGACAAGCCGACCCATCCGCCTTCGATATAGGTTTTGTACGCGGCCTTAAAGCCGTCTGGCGTCGAAACGCTGCCGTCGTCATGGCGTGTGCAACCCTGTTCATCGCCCGATTTATTGAGCGGGAAGAGTATTTCCTCGCAAACTTTAGCGCCTTCGCCCAGAATCGCGTCGACCAAATCGGGCGTTGCATTCTCAAATCCCGGCAGATTGGCATAGCGATCAAGCCCGACCACATGATCAAGAATGAAGCGCGTATCGCGCACGGGTGCGACGTAAATAGGCATCAGATTTTCTCCGCAATTACTTGATTACGCTGGGTTCGGTTTCAGCTTTGATCTGCACCGTCGTCACGAACCGCGTCAATTCCTCAACATGCGCATCGATATCATGTTTCTGCCGGTTGAGCAGCTCGATCCGGCTAAGGCATTTTTCAATCGTCACATGGCGCTGCGTCGCGCGGCCATCGCCAATATCATAAAGGTCAATCATTTCGCGGATGTCTGCCAAGCTGAATCCGACGTTTTTCGCGCGCAGAATCCACGCAAGCCGCGCCCGATCGCGCTTCATGTAAACGCGGGCCAGCCCGCGACGGATTGGCGAGATCAAGCCTTCGTCTTCGTAAAACCGAAGCGCCCGGGCGGTAATTTCAAACTCCTCAGACAAATCTGAAATAGAATATTGATGGCGATCACGGTGATCGGGTGTTTCTAGCGTGGCGTTGTGCGAAGCATTTGGCATGAACGCTGTCTAAGTAACGTTCACGTAAGGGTCAAGTGGGTGACGCTACGGCAATCGACAGCGTCGCAGTCAGCCTCACGCCTCTGAATCAAGCGCATAGCCGGCCGAACGCACCGTCCGGATCACATCGGTCAATCCGTCGAGATTTATCGCCTTGCGCAATCGGCGAATGTGGACGTCGACTGTGCGCAGTTCAATGTCGCTATTGATCCCCCACACCGCATCAAGCAAATGTTCGCGCGACAATACCCGGCCGGGACGTTCAAGGAAATACCGAAGCAGCCGAAACTCGGTTGGGCCAAGCGGAATATTCGTGCCCGACCGTTTGATCCGGTGCGTTTGCGGGTCAAGCTCGAGATCGGCAAAGCTCAGCGTCTGGCCACCAAGCGAGGGTCGCGTCCGCCGCAACACAGCCGAAAGACGCGCGGCAAGCTCACGCGGGGAAAAAGGCTTGGTCACATAGTCATCGGCGCCCGTTTCAAGCCCGCGTATGCGATCCTCCTCTTCGGCTTTGGCGGTCAGCATGATGATTGGCGTCGCAGCCGTCGCAGCGGCTTTGCGCAGGCGACGGCAGACTTCGATTCCCGAAAGCTGCTCGATCATCCAGTCGAGAATGATGGCATCGGGCGCATGTTCGGCGGCTAGTAATAGAGCCTCCTCACCGTCTTTGGTATGCAGCACGGTGTAACCAGCTGCCTCAAAATGCCACACGAGCAATTCAGACAGCGCAACATCATCCTCGACGAGGAGCAGCGTAGGTTTCATAGCGGGTGCGGATTCCGATCTGCGGGGATCCCGCGATCCGTCATATAAATTCCCGTCGCGGCAAAATAGACCATCTCAGCAACGTTAGTCGCGTGATCGCCGATCCGTTCGAGGTTGCGCGCGACAAACAACAACTGCGCAGCACTGCTGATCGTTGCAGGGTTTTCCATCATATGCGCAACGAGGTTGCGGAAGATGCTGTCGTAAAAATTGTCGAGCTTTTCATCGCGCTTGATCACTTCGACCGCAAGCACCTCATCGCGTGACGCATAGGCATTGAGTACATCGCGCACCATCGACTGCGCAATATCGGCCATCGCGGGAACCAGCGTGAGAGGCTCGATCTTTGCCCTGCCCTCAACCTGACCAACACGCTTGGCAATATTTTTGGCATAGTCACCAATCCGTTCGACGACACTTGAAATCTTGAGCGCGGCAATCACATCGCGCAGATCATCAGCCATCGGTGCCCGCAGCGCGATCACGCGCAGCGCCAGCCGGTCGACGTCAGCCTCTAGCGCGTCAATCTTGGCGTCGGCGGCAATCACTTGCTGTGCCTTCTCATCATCATGACGGATCAGCGCGTCAATCGCGTCGGCAATCGCAACTTCGGCAAGGCCACCCATTTCGGCGATCAACCCGCGCAGTCTGCCAATTTCATTGTCGAACGCCTTGACGGTATGTTGTTCAGCCATGTCTGTCGTCCTTACCCATAACGTCCAGTGATATAGTCCTGCGTGCGCGTTTGACGCGGATTGGTGAAGATATCAGATGTTTTGCCATATTCGATAATTTCGCCAAGATGAAAAAACGCCGTGCGCTGCGACACGCGCGCCGCTTGCTGCATCGAATGCGTCACGATTACGATCGCGTAACGCCCGCGCAAGTCGTCGATCAATTCTTCGATCCGTGCAGTAGCAATCGGATCAAGCGCCGAACAAGGCTCATCCATCAGGATGACTTCGGGGCTAACCGCGATTGCGCGCGCGATGCACAGCCGCTGCTGCTGACCACCCGATAGTGCGGTGCCAGCCTCGCTCAAACGGTCTTTGACCTCGTCCCATAGCCCGGCGCGTTGCAAAGACTTGTGAACGATCGCGTCCATATCGCTTTTCGCCGCCGCAAGACCGTGAATGCGCGGGCCATAAGCGACGTTTTCGTAGATCGATTTGGGAAACGGATTGGGCTTTTGAAATACCATGCCAACGCGCGCGCGCAATTGGACGACGTCCATGCCGCCAGCATAAATATCCTCGCCGTCAAGTTTGATCATTCCCTCAGTGCGCGCCGAAGCGATGGTGTCATTCATCCGGTTGAGCGCGCGCAAAAAGGTTGATTTTCCGCACCCCGAAGGGCCGATAAACGAAGTGACATGCTCGGTCGCGATATCGATCGACACATTATCGATCGCCTTTTTAAGGCCGTAGTAGATCGAAACGTCGCGCGCGGAGATTTTGGGTGTCGTTGTCATTTTTGCCCTACCAGCGAGTTTCAAAGCGATTGCGAAGATAGATTGCGATACCGTTCATCAGCAGCAGAAATATCAGCAGGACGATGATCGCAGCAGATGTATTCTGGACAAAAGCCTGATCGACTTCATCTGACCAGAGATAGACCTGCATCGGCAATACCGTTGCCGGATCGGTGATACCCGACGGCGGCGTTGCAACGAACGCGCGCATCCCGATCATAAGCAGTGGCGCGGTTTCGCCAAGCGCGCGCGCCATGCCGATGATCGTACCCGTCAAAATGCCCGGCAGTGCGAGCGGCAGGACATGATGGAACACCGTTTGCACCTTGCTCGCGCCGACAGCGAGTGCGGCGTCGCGGATCGATGGTGGCACCGATTTGATCGCATTCCGCCCCGCGATGACAATCACCGGCATCGTAATCAACGCCAGCGTCATGCCGCCGACAAAGGGCGACGACCGCGGCATACCAAGCGTGTTGATGAACACTGCAAGGCCGAGCAGACCGAAGATGATCGACGGCACTGCGGCGAGATTGTTGATCGAAACTTCGACCACATCAACCCAGCGGTTGCGCGGCGCAAATTCTTCGAGATAGACCGCCGCAAGCACGCCCATCGGAAATGACAGCACAAGCGTCACGCCCATTGTCAGCAGCGAACCCTTGAGTGCGCCCCAGATACCCGCCGTTAGCGGATCGGTCGAGTCGGTCCCGCTCAAAAATGCCCAGTCGAGCCCGCCAATGCCGTCACGCAACATTGTGAAAAGCAGAAACGCGAGGAACGACAGTGAAAGCGTGATCGCCGCCAATCCAAATGCTTTGAAACGCCGTTCAGAGGCATAACGCTTTGCAAGCAGTCGCTGAGCTTGGGGAGATTGCAGCTTAGTCATAGGCCTCCCGGAAGCGCTTGACGACGCGCAGCGCGATGATGTTGAGCACAAGCGTCACAACAAACAGCACAAGCCCAAGCGCAAAGGCCGATAGCGTCTTGGGCGAATCGAATTCCTGATCGCCGGTTAATAGCTGGACAATCTGATACGTCACCGTTGTCATGCTCGCGAACGGATTGGCTGACAGATTTGCAGCAGCACCTGCCGCCATCACGACGATCATCGTTTCGCCGATCGCGCGGCTGACCGCAAGCATCACCCCCGCGACGATTCCGGGTAGTGCGGCAGGAACGAGAACGCGCTTGATCGTTTCTGACCGCGTTGCCCCCATCGCAAGCGATCCGTCTCGCATCGCCTGCGGTACTGCGGCAATGCTGTCATCGGCCATCGACGACACGAACGGGATGATCATCACGCCCATCACCAGACCAGCGGCAAGCGCGCTTTCAGTTGACGGATTTTCCATGCCAAGGCTGCCCGCAAGGTCGCGGATCATCGGGGCCACGGTCAGCGCGGCAAAATAGCCGTAGACAACGGTCGGCACGCCCGCGAGGATTTCAAGCATCGGTTTGACCCAGCGGCGTACCTGCGCGCTGGCATATTGTGTCAGGTAAATCGCGCTCATCAGGCCGAGCGGGATCGCGACAATCATCGCGATGATCGCGCCAATGAAAATCGTGCCCCAGAACAGCGGGATCGCGCCAAAACTGCGCGAAACTTCGGGGCCAGTGCCGTCTTGCGGGCTCCAATGCGTGCCGAACAGAAAATCAATTGGTGAGACAATTGAAAAGAACCGCCCCGTTTCAAACACCAGCGATGCGACGATGCCAACCGTTGTCAGGATCGCCATCAGCGACGCGAGCAGCAGCAATCCCATCACCATCCGGTCAACGCGCGAACGCGCAGGAAACGCGGTTTTGACGCGCGTGTACGCAAACGCGCCCGAAGCGAATGCGATCAGCAACGTCACCGCGCCGCCGATCAGTGCAAAGCGCGACATTGCGGCTTTGACAACAGGAACGAAAGCATTTGCAGCCGGGTTGAACGCAGCGGTAATCGACCCGTCGGCAAGCTGAAATGCCTCGGAGATCACCGAATCGCGTTCCATGCCGACCGCTGGCAATGTGCTGGCAATCGGATCGCCGAGGATCGCGGCCTGCGTCAACTGCGGTGATAATATCATCGACCACAGCGCCAGAAAGACAAATGCGGGAAGCAATGTCCAGATCATGACGTACCAGCCGTAATGGCCGGGCAGCGAATGCTGGACACCGCTATGCGGCACTGCATTCACACGCGCCTTTGCCCGCGCAGCAAACCAGCTTGCCAGCGCAAGTGCGCCGAGCAGCGCAAAAATCAGGGTCGACGACATGATTCTGCGATCAGGTTACTTGAGGCCCGTCGCATCCATCGGCTTCATCGACTTGACAGCCTCGGCGCTTGCCGCGCGCACCGCGTCAGGCGCAATCACCATGCCCTTGGCTTTGAGCGCACCATCAGGCCCCCATGCGGCCGCGAACGCATTGGCAAATTCCTGAATGCCGCGGATCGATTTGAGATGCGCGGCCTTTACATAAATGTAGAGCGGGCGCGCACCCGGATAACTAAAGTCTGAAATTGTCGCGTAGGTGGGGACGATCCCGTTGATCGTTACACCTTTGAGCTTGTCCGCATTTTCCTCAAGGAACGAAAATCCGAACACACCAACCGCCTTTGGATTGGCCTCGATTTTCTGAACGATCAGATTGTCGTTTTCACCCGAATCGACATAGGCTCCGTCTTCACGGACGCCTGCGCAGACTTTCTTGTGTGCATCCTTGTCGCTGTCCTTGAGCGCTTTCATCGCCGGATCGCTTTCGCAGCCCTTGGTCAGGATTAATTCGGCAAGCGCATCACGCGTGCCAGACGTCGATGGCGGGCCGTAAACGCTGATCGGCATGTTTGGTAACGCAGGATTAACATCGCTCCAGCGTTTCGCGGTGTTGGGCCTGCCGAACGGATTGGCCGCCAGCGCCTTGTACACGTCGACTGGGGTCAGCGCCATTGCAGGGCCGTTCGCTCCTTGCGCAAAGGCAATCCCATCAAGCCCGACCTGAATTTCGACAATGTCTTTGACGCCGTTTTTCTGGCAATCTTCATATTCGGATTTTTTGATCCGGCGCGATGCGTTCGCAATGTCGGGGTGCGCCGTGCCAATGCCCGCGCAAAACAGCTTCAAGCCCGCGCCCGTCCCCGTCGATTCGATCACAGCCGATTTGAAACCAGGATTGGCCTTGACCATCGCTTCAGCGACCGCAGTCGCGAACGGATAGACCGTTGAGGAACCGACGGCGCGGACAAAATCACGCGCATTGCCACTGCTATTTCCAGCACCACCACATGCCGATAGCGCAAGCGCCGAAGTCGCAACCAGTCCAAAAGTGAATGCGCGCATGACCTGTTCCTTTGATGCCGTCGAGTCGCCCGTCTCTATGTGACGCGTCGATTACATTTTTGTGACATCACCCCCAGTTGCGAGCGGCAAAATGATCGAAACAATCGTACCCTGCCCTTCGCGGCTGCTGATATCGAGCCGCCCCCGGTGGCGCTCGACAATATGTTTGACGATCGATAGCCCCAGTCCGGTTCCGCCCGCCGCGCGGCTTCGCCCCGCATCGACGCGGTAAAATCGTTCGGTGAGGCGCGGAAGATGTTCGGCGGCAATCCCGTCGCCTTCATCGCGCACTGTAATCGATAGCCAGCCGCCCTCAGTCGATTCGACACTGACATGCACGGCACCGTTATCGCGGCCGTATTTGATTGCATTATCAATCAGGTTGCGCATCACCTGTGCAAGCTGCCCGTCATCGCCAGCGACGATCGCCTCGCTGCAATTGCTTTCGAACGTCGGTGGCCGCGCGCCATGCGCCTCGCGCACCGATCGGCGGATCAGGCTGACCATGTCAACGGCGTCGCGCGGCTGCTTATGCTTGCGCGCCTCGATCCGCGAAAGCGACATCAAATCCTCAATCACCGCCAAAATGCGCTGCGCCTCGCGCCCGATCGTGCCGAGAAACCGCGTCCGCACTGCCCGGTCATCGCCTGCTTTGGCCGTTTCGAGTGTTTCGACGTAGCCGAGGATTGCCGCAAGCGGCGTGCGCAATTCATGACTTGCATTCGCGACGAAATCGGCATGCGCGCGCGCCACGCCCGCTTGAATTGACAGATCAGTGAGCGTGACAAAGCGCGACTGCGCATCGACAACATGGCTCGAAATTTCCCAGACGCTGCCCGCGACTGACAGCCCGATCGCCTGAACGCGGCCGTCGTTCGCACCCGACACAAGCTCGACCACCGCCGGAATGCGGATTGCAAGCCGCAGATCCTGACCAACGATATGCGCACCAAGTAGCGACCGTGCCGCAGGATTGGCATAGCGCACGCGACCACGCTCGATCAGCATCGCGGGCACGTCGATAAAATCGAGCAACTGGGTTTTGGGCGGCACGGTCATACGCACAGGATAGCGAGTAGCCGCGCGGAAGCCAGCACTATGCCGCAGCAGCACAAAGCGATTGGCCACGTCGAACAAATACAACAAATACAACCATGCCCCGCGAAAAACCGCCGCGCACGCAGCCGCAAGCTCCCGCCCGGCTGACAAAACCGGGGAAGAAATATGAGGCGCGCCGCAGCATGCAGGAAGTGATTCGTTCAAGTTCATAAAAGAAACATAGATTAAACATATCATGTAGGAAAGAGGTAATTTCCCCACTATTTTCATGTGCCGTCGCGATGTTCGACATGTTTCACTCGGTTTCTGTCACAAAAGCGACACGAAATTGTCGCGGAAGCGCAACCGAATCTGCCTAGCGCCGCAATCAGTCAGACGAACGAGTCGCCGGGCATAATTGAAATCAGGGATTATGATGAAAACATCCTCCAAGGCGCTCATTGCGCTGATCGCCGTATCGACGGTTGCGGTTCCCGCGATCGCGCAGATGCGCCGCAACATCCGTATCGTCGGATCATCGACGGTCTACCCATTCTCACGCGCGGTTGCCGAACATTTCGCGCGCGCTAATCCCGGCGTCGGCGCACCGATCGTCGAATCGACCGGCACAGGCGCTGGCATGAAGTTATTTTGTGGCGGCGTCGGCGCAAATCACCCCGACATTACCAACGCATCGCGCCGGATCAAGGCGTCTGAATTCAAGCTTTGCCAGGCAAACGGCGTGGCGCTCATAACCGAAATCGCGGTCGGGCTTGACGGTGTCGCAATCGCGACGGGTGCAAACTCGCCGAAAATGGCGCTGACGACACGCGACATCTACGCAGCGCTCGCCAAAGCGCCTTACGGCAAGCCGAACACCGCCAAAACGTGGAAAGACGTCAACGGTTCGCTGCCCGCGACGCCGATCATCGTTTACGGCCCGCCATCAACATCTGGTACGCGCGATTCGCTTCAGGAATTGCTGATGAAGCCCGGCTGCGAAGCCAATCCGGCATGGCTCGCGATGAAAAAGAGCAACGAGCCGCGCTATAACCAAGTCTGCACGCAGGTGCGCGAAGATGGTGCGTTTGTACCGTCGGGCGAAAACGACAATCTGATCGTTCAAAAGCTCGCCGGAAATCGCGGCACCGTTGGCATCCTCGGCTACAGCTATGTCGAGGAAAATGGAACGAAGCTAAGCGCACTATCGATCAACGGCGTGGCACCAACCTATGCCTCAATCGCCGCGTTCAAATATCCTGGTGCGCGTCCGCTTTACATCTACGTAAAGAACGCACATCTCAGCGCCATTCCCGGCATCAAGGCATTTGCCGCTGAATTCGTCCGTGAAGGCACTTTCGGACCAAAGGGCTATCTCACCGGGCTCGGCATGATTGCGTTGCCAGATGCAGTTCGGCTGCGTAATCAGCGCTTTGCCACTTCGATGACACCAATGACAGGCGGGGGCCTCAAGTAATGAGCATTTTTCAAAAGCGCATCAAGCCGGTGAAGCGAATCACCCTGTTCCACATATTGCTGTGGTCGAGCGCAATCGCATTTTCGCCTGCCGCGCTGGCGCAGAGCGTTGAAAAAGAAGCCGAGCCACCCGCCGACGCACCGTCGCCCGAAGACGCCGGGATCCTGACTGTAACCGAAGCCGAAGCAACGACCAGCCAGGCCGATGCGCGCGCGGCGCTGCTTGAGGCGCAGATCGACGGGCTTCAGAAGCAGCTTGATGCGATCAAGAAGCAACTGACGACGGTCACGCCAAGCTGGAAGGGCGCGCCGCAGTTCAACGACGCCGAAGAGGGCTGGAGTTTCAAGGTTCGCGGCCGCCTGATGGTCGATGCCGCCTACGCCGGCAAGCCTGATAATTATGTCGCAAACCGCAATCTGGGCTTCAATGCCCGCGTCCGCCGTTTCCGCATCGGCGTTGAGGGCGCAATCCCCGGCGGTTTTGGCTACAAGGCCGAGGTTGATTATGCCAATGGCACAGTCGGTTTCGGTGATGTGATCGCTACTTACGCCCCGGCAGGTAAGCCGTTTTCAATTTCGCTCGGCAATCAGGAGCCGCTTGACGGCATTGAGCAACAGACGAGTTCGCGCTGGGTTTCATTCATCGAGCGATCGCAGATGAACGATGCTTTTATCAACACGCGGCGTCTGGGGATTACCGCAGGCTATAAGTCAAGTGACGGTCTGTTCCGCGTCGATGTTGGCGGATTTGCGGCACACAGCATCGACGCAACGTTGGATAATGACGGATGGATCGGCGCGGCTCGGATAACGTATACACCGTTCGCGTTGGGCGGGTTCATCCACCTCGGTGCCAATTACCAGCACCGTGAATTTCAGTCGAACGACAATGCGGTGGCATCGTCATCGGTCGGTGCTCCTTCGACCAATCAGATCGCGCGCTACCGTGCTCGACCATTTCTCCAGACCACCGATGTGCGATTTGTCGACAGCGGAAACTTCGCCGCGAAGGGCGATGATATTTTTGGTGCAGAAATTTACGGTGTATTCAAATCGCTCCATCTCGGCGGAGAAGCGCAATATCTCAAAACCCGCACCTATCGTCCCGGAGACATTCGCACCGGCCTCGACGGTTTCAACGGCGGTTCGCTTGTCACGCCTGCCGATGATCCAAGTTTCTTCAGCGCTTACGGTGAAGTCGGCTATTTCCTGACCGGCGAAACGCGCGGTTACAAAAATGGTCTATGGGACCGGACGAAAGTATTACATCCGTTCAACAAAGGCGGATGGGGCGCAATCCAGTTGATCGGCAGGGTCGATTATCTCGATCTCGATTCTGGCAAACTCAAAAACGCTGTGACCAACAACTTCGCCAATGGTACGACAACGCTCGCGTCGGCGGCGTCGCGCCAGGCGCGTGGTGGTAAGCAGACCGGCTATCTGCTCGGGCTGACATGGATACCGACCGACTATGTCCGGTTCCTCGTCAACTACATCCACAGCGAAGTGAAGGGCGGGCCATTTGCAGCCGCAGCCAATCCGCAATCGACCGATCCGGTCGATCAACGTGGCTACAACACTGATGCCGTCGCAGTGCGCGCGCAAATCGACTTCTGATCGCGCACAGTGCCCAACAAAGCCCGTCGGAGCGATCCGACGGGTTTTTGTTTTAGTTCAGCGGAATGATGACTTCATCCGA
>JAYVVW010000058.1:0-6501 GCA_043786595.1 Sphingomonadales bacterium
GTCCGACAAATCCCCGCGACCCATAACTGCTCCCCAAAAAGCAGTCTTGAATCATAAAACACGCCGTTTGGGAATCCCTTTTGTCAACACGGCCTAATACCAAGGCTCATTAAGACTGACTCATTGCAAACTCCCGTTCCCTGAGCTTGTCGAAGGGTAGTCCTTGCTTTTTATGAACATCAAGTACGAAGTGCAGTCCTTCGACAGGCTCAGGACAAACGGATATAAGTTCATTTCATCACGCGCTAGACTTACACCAATCCCGCCTCTGCCAGCGCGGAAATCAGTTCGGCGGGCAGCGCTTCAACGCCTGCATCACCCGACGCGATGTCAAGCGGCGCATCTTCGGCGGTGAGGTAGCGCCAACCCTGATGCGCGCGGCGCGACACTGGAACCACCGGGATGACCTTTGCTTCGAGTACAATGTCGCTGCGCCCGCCCTCAGCATCAGCAAAGCCGATCAGGTTGGCACGCGCGACAAGCTGGTGCTTGATGATCCAGAATAGCGAACCGCCGACCATCGCTTCGGCGCGCTTGGGCCGGTAGCGCGTTGTCATCCGCACCGTCCCATTTTCGGCGCGGCGCGCAACGACTGCACAGAGCTCGGTGAGGCTGGTCATGCCGTAAGCGACTTTGGTGAGGTTCAACGCCACCGCACTCAACCCGTAAGGTTCGCCATCGTGGCGAGCCCGAGGAAAGCGAGGAAGCCCATCGAGTCGGTAATCATCGTTACAAATATCGATGACGAAACGGCGGGATCAACATCCATCCGGTCGAGCAGCACGGGCACCATCACGCCCGCAAACCCGGCAACAACGATATTGGTCAGCATCGCGCAGGCGATCACCGCACCGAGCGCAGGATTGGCGAAGACCAGCGACACCCCGATCCCAATCACCGCCGCGACGGTTACGCCGTTGAGCACAGCAACCCGAATCTCGCGTAAAATAGTGCGGATCGTATTTGACTGCGTCAGTTGATTGGTCGCAAGCGCGCGCACCGCCACTGCCATCGTCTGCGTGCCCGCATTGCCGCCAACACCCGCGACAATCGGCATCAGCGTCGCGAGCGCGATCATATTGGCAATCGTGCCCTCAAAGCTGCGGATGATCGACGATGCGACCAATGCCGTGATCAGGTTTGCAATCAGCCAACGCACCCGGCTGACATAGCTTTCAAAAATCGGTTCGTTGATATCGCCGTCACCAGCGCCTGATAGCTTGAGTATGTCTTCGCCAGCTTCTTCCTGAATAACATGGACGATGTCATCGACCGTAATCATGCCGACAAGCCTGCCGCTCACATCGACCACCGCTGCCGAGATCAGACCATATTTCTGGAACCGGAGCGCAACCTCTTCCTGATCCATATCGACCGGGATCAGCGTTTGTTCGCGCTTCATCACGTCCGCCATCGCCACCGCGCGCGACGTCCGCAATATCCAGCTCAGCTGGGCAGAACCAATCGGCCGATGCTGCGGATCAACGATGAATACTTCCCAGAAATCTGTTGTCAGATCCTGATTTTCGCGAAGATAGTCGATCACGTCGCCGACGGTCATATGCTCTGGCACTGCGATCAAATCGCGCTGCATCAATCGTCCGGCAGAATCCTCGGGGTATGACAGCGCTTTCTCAATCGCGGCGCGGTCATCGGGCGAAAGCTCACGCAGAACGGCGCGGCGATCCTCCTCTTCCATGTCCTCGATGATCGCGACAGCGTCGTCGGTTTCCATGTCGCTTGCGATTTCGGCCACTTCACGCGGATTGAGCGTATCGATCAGCTCTTCACGGACGTGGTCGTTAAGCTCGGCGATCACATCGCTATCGAACAGATCGCCCAGCGACGCCGCGAAACGGACGCGCATATCCGACGGGGCTTGTTCGAAAAGATCAGCGACGTCAGCGGGGTGTAGCGGCGACACGAGGGTGCGCACATCCGCATCATTCCCCTGCGCAACAGCATCAAGTACTTCGCGCACGAAGCCCGATTTCAGATGATCATCTTCGTCGAATCGGGAATCAGCACGATTATCGATTTTGCGGATCGAGTCAGCTTCGCTCATGTCGCCCTCCGCTGGCCAGTGAATGCGGCCCGACTAGACGATTTGCCCCACGGGGGAAACCGAAAACAGCCTAATGCGCCTCGATTTGCGGCACATCGACAGTCGCGCCTGCCTTGCCCTCGCGCACGAAGAGTATCAGCGGCAAAATGGCGAAGCACAGCAATGCCGATAGAAAAAAGACGTTGTCGTAGGCAATCATCAGCGCCTGTCGCCCTAGCTCGAGATCAAGCGCGTTCATGACCGCGTCACCGCGAAAACCGAGCTGTTCGAGAACGCCAGCATTCATGAACGGAATCGTTTGATTGGTCACGTTAGACGAAAGGTCGGAATGGTTGATCTGCACATCTCGCGCGATTGACGCCGTGCCAAGTGCAATGAGTACCGAACTACCGATATTGCGTGAGAGCGCGTAAATCGATGCGCCTTCGGTGCGAAACCGGGCGGCAAGCGTCGAAAAGCCAAGCATATTGGTCGGTAGCATGATGAAGCCAAATCCGAGACCCTGCAAAAGTCCGCTCGTGATAATCAGATGTCCGTCCATGCCCAGCGCGCTGTCTGTCATGATGACATAGCCTGCGCCAACGCAAATCAGGCCGAAGCCCAGCATGAGCCGATTGTCGATTTTGCCGTTGAGCCGACCTGCAACAAGCATTGCAAGCACCATCGCGAGCCCGCGCGGGACGCTCATCAACCCGGCGTCTGTCGTGCCGTAGCCCATGACGCCCTGGAGCATCAGTGTGATAAATGTCGCGCCGACGATTAACGATCCTGATGCGATGAGCATGACCATGCACGCGACCATCATGTTCCGGTCGGCAAAAACCTCGCGCGCGATAATTGGCGAATCGGCCGATCGCGTGTGGATGACAAACATCCAGAGTAGCGAAACGGCCAGCCCCAGCTCAAAAATTATCTCAATCGAATCGAACCAATCCTGGCTCGTGCCGCGATCGAGCGCCAATTGCAGCGACGCCAGCCCAAGCGCGATCATGAGATATCCGCGCCAATCGAAACTGCGCGACACGCGCTTGGTTTTGTCGATCAGCGTCGCGGCAAAAATGATCGTCAGAATGCCAATCGGAATATTGACGAAAAACACCCAGCGCCAAGACGCTTGATCGGTAAGCCAGCCCCCAAGCACCGGCCCGAGCAGTGGCGCGACCATTACGCCCATGCCCCAAATCATCATTGTCTGCGCGCGTTTTTCAGGCGGTGAGGAATCGATCATGATCGCCTGCGCAAGCGGACTGATGAATGCCCCAAACGCCCCTTGGAGGATGCGTGCGAAAATCATTACCGGCAGGCTCCATGCAACGCCACAAAACGCCGAACTGACGGTAAATCCAATCAGCGACGTCAGAAAAAGCGTGCGCCTGCTGACAAGGCCTTCAAGAAATCCGGTGGCGGGAATCGTGATTGCGGTTGCCAGAATATAAGACGTCAGCACCCAGCTGATCTGCTCGCGCGTCGCACCAAGCGTTGCCTGCATATGGGGCAACGCGACGTTGGCAATCGTCGAGTCAAGAATCTGCATGATCGACGCCGCCATCACGACCGCGATAATCGCGAGCCGCTTGGCACCTTCAGGATATTGATGCGTTTCAATCATCAATACGGCCTACGGCGTCATGGGTGGGCTTTCAACTGGGCAAACCAGATACTATGTTGTTGCAATGCAAAATCCCTATCTTCTTTCAGTTCTCGATCAGACGCCGATTGCACAAGGCTCAACCTCTGCCGACGCGCTGGCCAACACAATCGCTTTGGCGCGTTTGTGTGATGCTGCGGGTTACCACCGCTATTGGTTGGCTGAACATCACGCCTCGCCCGGCCTTGCCGGTGTTGCGCCCGAAGCATTGATCGGCCCCGTCGCACTTGCAACAAAGCAAATCCGCGTTGGCTCGGGCGGCATCATGCTGCCGCATTATTCACCGTTCAAAATTGCCGAAACATTTCGCATGCTGGCAGCACTTGCCCCGGGCCGAATCGACCTTGGCCTTGGCCGCGCGCCCGGAAGTGATCAACGAACCGCGTTTGCACTGCAACGTGATCGTTCGCGCGCGGTGCCAAGCCATGATTTTCCCAATAATCTGGCCGAAATCATTGCCTATTATGGCGACGGCCTGCCCGCTGACCATCCCTTCGCCGCGTTAAAGGATACGTTGCCAACGGGTGGGGACGGATCGCCCGATCTATGGTTGCTGGGCTCATCGCCCGACAGTGCCGCATGGGCTGGCGAAACAGGCTTGCCCTATTGCATCGCCGATTTCATCAACTCTGACGGAATACCGCAAGCCGACACTTACCACCGCAATTTTAAGCCATCGCGCTGGCTCGACAAACCCTATCTGATGATCGCTACTTGGGCAATCGCCGCTGCGACACATGAAGACGCCGAACGGCAGGCGGCGCCCGCGCGCATGATGTTTGGAAAAATGATGCAGGGCGACCTGATTGCAGTGCCCGAAATTGAAACAGCATTGGCTTGGGCGGCGGCGAATCCGACGCCGCCGCGCCGCCGCAGAACAGTGTTTGGAACGTCGGCTGAGGTTCATGCGCAGCTTGACGGAGTCGCGACCGAATACGGCGCACAGGAGATCATGCTGGTCAACATCATGCACGATCACGCTGCCCGGATGGAAAGCTACCACCTGATCGCGCAAGAATATGGACTAGCGCAATCCAAGCTCGCCGCTTAAAGCGGCGCGATTTTTAAGAACAAGGAAATGATGATGGCCGAAACGCTTACCCTCACACTCGATACCGGCGAAGTTACGATCAAGCTTCGCGGCGATCTCGCACCCGGCCATGTTGCACGGATTAGCGAACTGGCAAACGCAGGGTTTTACGACGGCGTGGTGTTTCACCGTGTCATCGACGGCTTCATGGCGCAAGGCGGAGACCCGACCGGCACAGGCATGAGCGGATCCGACAAGCCAAACCTCAAGGCCGAGTTCAACCGCGAGCCACACATTCGCGGCGTCTGCTCAATGGCGCGTTCGGCCAGTCCCGACAGCGCAAATAGCCAGTTCTTCATCTGCCTTGATGACGCACGCTTCCTCGACAATCAATATACGGTTTGGGGAGAAGTGACATCAGGCATGGAAAACGTCGATGCACTGCCCAAAGGTGAGCCACCCCGCGCACCGGGCAAGATCGTCAAGGCAAGCGCGGCTTAGGACGGTCAGTTCGGCAGAGACACCAGCCAGTCATGGAATAATTTGACCGGCTGGCTCTGCAATGCGCGCGGCCGGCAGACGAACCAATAGCTGTACGGGCTATCGATGTCGGTATCAAAAATTTTGACCAGCCGTTCGTCTTTGGCATCGTCAAGATGGCTTTGGTGCATGAATGCAATGCCGAGCCCCTGCGCCGCCGCTTCCAATATGAGTTGCCCTGAATCGAAATGATCGATCGCAGCAGGCTCAAGCGCTTCGATCCCCAGCGCCAGCCGCCATTCCTCGAACGTCTCAGGCATATCGCGGTGGATGAACACGGTCATTTCAGACAATTGCTCGGGCCGTGTGATCGCGTGTGGCCCCTGCAACAATCGCCGCGCTCCGATCGCCACGACTTTGTTTCGGTCTAGACGCCTTGCAAACAGGCTTGGATCGATTTCGCGCGCGAGCGTGATTGCGACATCAAGTCCCTCGCCCAGCCTGGTGACGCTATGCGCCGCTGTATCGACATCAAGATGGAGCGATGGATGCTGCGCGCGCAATCCCGGTAAATGCGGAAACAGCCGTTGCTGCGCGTAAAGCGGCAACACCCCAAGGCGCAGTCGCATTACCGGATTGGGACTTGTCAACGTCTCAATCGCATCGGTCAGCGAATCGAGGATCGGTGACATCAGATGCATCAACTTTTCACCGTCAGAATTGAGGTGCACGGCTTGGTGCCGTCGTTCAAACAATCTCCGGCCGACAAACCGTTCAAGCGATTGAATACGACGGCTGAGCGCTGGCGAAGATAACGCCAATTCCTCGGCCGCCGCCTTGACCGAACCAAGCCGGGCGACGTGAACGAACGCTTCCACTCCGGCCAGTGATGGCAATCTGCGCATTGCGATTCTCCTCTAGCCTTGGATTACACTTTCGATTGCACATTTTGCAATTACGCTTTGTTATTTCGCACTTGCACAAAATCATGCTGCAGCGCAAACCAATCCTGCCTTTCAGGCATCCTCTCCTATAAACTTTTACAGGTCAGCCTTTCGTGGGCTGACCTTTTTTTGGACTACCAATCCGGATCGTCGAGCGACGGCGACGTTGGCTTTATTATTAAAAGCACGTAGATAATGAGGCTAGTGAGGATTGCGGACGCGATGAAGTAGGGCAGTGCTTGGGCAATGCCGTACAGCCCGATGCCAATTGATGGCCCCAGAATGAAAGCTGCACCGTTCACCGAAGTGACTCTACCGGCAACCGCGCCCTGCA
>JAYVVW010000059.1:0-14699 GCA_043786595.1 Sphingomonadales bacterium
GCTGATCTTGCCGTTGCGCCGTCCGACGCCGTTCTCGCGCCGCCACAGCGGATACTCCGACCAGCGATCCTGACTGATTAGATGAATCTGGGTGGTGCCAACATAGGCGTTGAGCGGCCCGTTGACCTTGTTCTTGACGTTCATGGCGCGTGCTTGGCTGACCTCACCCGCATTCGCGCGTCGCTGTTGCATATTCGCATATTCCTCGGCCACGTGCGAAAAAGACCGATTGAACACGGGAAGCTCATGCTTCACCATTATGCGGATATTGGCATAATGCTCCAGCGCCTCGTCGAGCGCGGTATGCCGATCTGATGTTTTGAGCGAAATCGTCTTATAGCGATCCTCGTTCTGAATCCTGATGCGGCAGTAGTATCGATCATGCCCGACATCGCCGCGCCGGAAGATGATAAGGCCTGCCTTGACCTGCTCCTTGTCAGTGATGAATTTCATTTCCCTTGCCTCACTGTGCAGAATCTGTGTAGATTGCACGCCTAAGCGGTTGGATTTGCGTGCCTGTGTAGGTTCTGTGTGGGTGGTTATAGAAAAAAATATCCTTTATTCATAGGAGTTTATTACAATCCCTTCACCCGCTCCAAATTACCATATATTTTGAGTGTAAACGGCACCTGATTGGGCTGTCGCAACACCATTGCAAGTCCGATAAGGTCGACCGACGTCGATCAGCGCGCCTCAATGACCCGCCACTTCGTCACCCGCGAGCGAAGCGCGGCAATCGAGTGCATCAGCGTTTCCGCTACTTTCTGGATTGCCGCAGTCGCTTCGTTCCATCGCAATGACGGGCCTGGAGACCGCGTTTACGCTGCTGCGATGATCTTTTCTATATCGGCCACTGTATGGCCGGTGAGATCCTTGGGGATTTCGCCTACCAGAACCGCAGACAGCGCTTTGTGGTAATGCTTGCGCAATTCTCCAAGCGTGCGCGGGGCCGCGACGACGATCAAATGCTCGATTTTTCCCGCAAGTACGCGACTGTTGAGAATCTTTGCGGTTCCAGCGGCAAAGCCGTCCTCGTCCAGTTGGCTATCGGAAGGATTGCCAGCACTGCTATGATGGCGACCGCCCGAGCCCTTGTTAGATGTGTCGACTTCGGCGTCTGGCAGTGAGGTAAGTTTGGGTGTCGCTCCGTCGCCGGTATTGGCGAACAGGTTGAGAATTTCGCCGTCAGCAATCGCGATCATTGCGCCTTTGGGAATGTGCATAAATTTCCTTTCGTTTGTGTGAGGCGGCGGGAGCCGTAGCCTTGAAACTTGCCGAGCCGCGCGCGAAGCCGGGAGTGCTACCAAGGCAAAATGAGCTTGGTTGACTGCAAACTCGCGTTTCCCTGAGCTTGTCGAAGGGTCGTCCTTTCTTTTCATGAACAGAAAGTACGAAGTGCAGTCCTCCGACGGACTCAGGATAAGCGGGGATAAATTGCGGTCATTGGTCAGTTAGGCTTGCCGTCGTTCGCATCGGCCGCTGAATTTTTAACCGCACTGCCTGCGGATTCGATGTCCCTGCCAGCACCTTCCACGGTATTGCAGGCCGACACGACGAGCGTTGACGCGAACAGCGCCGCGAGTGACAATATTTTAATCATGAGCCAGACTCCATGCTGATGTATGTGCAATCAACCCACAGTGTGCGCTCAAGTTCCTTCGCGTTGTCGCAATCAGCGCAATCCGATGACAAGTGCCATCGCGATAACCGCGAGCAGCATCGATATCGCAAGTACATAACGGACAATGTGCGGGGTCGTTCCCGCGCGCGCCTTGTCGGTTGATTTGTGAATTGGTTGTTCGTCCATTTTCGTGCCTTTGCTAAGGGGTCAGCACCCCGTTGAAGTCATCCGCGCGAGGATCTGCTTGATCGGAAAAAACGCAAAACATACTGAACTGTCCGCAATCGCATAGGGCAGAAACAAATCGTCGCCGACAATGATTGCGCCGCACGTATAAACCACGTTCGGTACATAGCCTTCGCGATCTTCATCGGCAGCGGACAACAACGGAACCGACGTGCGTCCGATCAATTTACCAGGGTCATCTTTGTCGAGCAAGACTGCGCCGATCGCATATTTTCGCATTGCGCCAACACCGTGTGTTAGCACCAGCCATCCCTCGTCGAGTTCCAACGGCGCACCGCAATTGCCAATCTGGACGAATTCCCATGGGTAATAGGGTTGTACCAGCAGGTCACCGCCTTCCCAATGATCAAGACTGGGTGATTGTAACAGATAGAGATTTTTGCCGTCTTGGCGGCCGATCATATGATATTGGCCGTTAATCTGTCGCGGAAACAGCGCCATTCCCTTGTTCACGGCCGCCGCACCCCTCAGCGTTGACAGCGTGAAATCACGAAAGTCGTCGGTGCGCAGCAATTCTGACGTTATGCCGCGACCACTGTAAGCGGTGTAAGTCCCAATCCATTCGCGTTTGCCGCTGTCGTGGGTGAATTCAACCAGCCGCAAGTCCTCAAGTCCATTACGCTGCGCCTCGGTGACTGGAAAAATAACAGTCCCCGAAATCGGGCTGTCCGCGTGACGGTAAACCGATGTCACGTCGCCAAGTTGATCGGGATTGCCGCGCAGCATTGCAGCCGTTGCAATAGGTGGCTGTGGCTGAAGATCGATGTGGTGCCCCGCAGACACAATGCCTTCACGGAATACAATCGTCGAAATATGGCCTTCACCCACTGCGCGCATAGACATGAGAATCCGTACGCTCTGATCGCGCAGCCCGCTTTGGTCAGGATGGCGCACGACACTCGGATTCATCAACGCGGCGGCTGCATAGCTATATTCGTGGCAGAAATAGGCCCCGATCAGTCGTTTGGTATCACGGCGAAGCTTGGTGCCGTTGAGCTCTAGTTTGGGCTCAATTTCAAGATAGCGCTGATCGAACACATCTTCGATTTGCCAGTGCCGGTCGGCAAAATCGGCGAGCACAACGCTCAGTTCGGCGCGCACCGTTCGTCTATCAAGCGACATGATATCGTCGGCCAGCTTTTGCACGCGCGAAAGATCAGCACCTGACGCCTGCCACGCTAATTGAAACGGGCGCACCACGACGCGGGTCGGGTCTGCATAAAGCCGCAGGTCATGCTGGTGTAGCCCCTCCACTAAAATGAGCCGGTTCCAACGTTACCGCGGGAACGTACCAACTGCGGTTTTGGCGCTCGCTGGTCAACCTGGTCAACGAGCGCGCGAATGGTACAATCGGCCAAATGCACCGCCAGCACCGATTCTGCGCCCTGATTTTCATTGACGCCGCGTGCGGTTATCCCGTCATGGCAGACTCCCGAAACGACATCTGCGAGCTGCGCGCCGCGATCATTTGATCCGAAAAACCACGCATAGGCCAGCTCAGCTATGTCGACCCAGTGCAAATCATGCGTCGCAGCATAGGCGGCTTGAGCGGCGTCAATCGCTGCCCATGCCTCAAGCGGCTGCTGGTCGAACGGCAGTGCCTGTGCGTGAGGACGGCCAAAACTATCTGATCCCACGGGTCGGAAATGACCTTCGCTCGCGGTTTGGCGCGCGATAATCCATGATAATGTTTCGAGCCCGCAAGACACCAGATCATCGCGGTTGAGCCGCATGCCGACGCGCAACAAGGCTTCGGGCAGACGGCAGTTATCGTAAGCGAGAACAACTTCGAACCAAGCCCAATCGGGGCGGCGCTCGGCGTTCAGCAGTGCGGCCAGCCGGTCGCCTGCCTCGTTGGCAATTTGCCGCGCGATCATATGATCAGGATTAACCGCGAGTACGTGATCAGCACCAAGCGCTGCAAACGCCAGCGCGCGCGGGCTTTCAAATTTCAGAGCGCAAGGCGCAACCTTATCAAACATCGCGCGTGCCCAGTGGCGAAGGCCCTCATTATTGGCTTCGTTAAGAGTCTGCCCGATTGCCCATATCGTCCGACCATTGCTGTCTTCTGACCCCTCATCCTCAAGCCACGAGCGGTTGTATCCCATGAAGTTTCGAAAACACAAAAGGTCTGGGTTCCACGCATGGTTTACGAACGCCGCATAAGTCGTCGCAAGCCCGTCGATCGCCGCATGATGTTTCGATCCGAGCTTGTTCGCCAAAATCAGCGCACGCGCATTGTCGTCGATGCAATAACCGTGATTACGATCGGCCACAGCATAGGTCGAATGCTGCAATATGCCTGTGCCATCGCTCAAGTTAAGAACCGCATCGAAACTCAATTTCGGACGGTGCCTGACATAGTTCGCTTTTGTGTTTTGCTCTGGACGGTTGACGATGTGGCAGCCGATTTTTTCCATTGATTGAGCAGCGATCATCGGCCAGATGGTAGAACGCCCACGCACGTACGCGCGCTGCTGAATCGCAAGCAAACGGGCGGGGTTTTCGAACAAAGCGTTAATCTCATGCCCGATGGCAGCGCTATCGTTGAACGGCACCAAAATGCCGTGATCGTCAGACAATAACTCTACAGCATGCACATAGGGTGTTGATACAACCGCCTTGCCGAGCGCGAATGCGTAGGACAAAGTCCCCGAGGTCGACTGATCGGCGCCAGGATAAGGCGTGACGTAGATATCGGCCGCCTCGATATAATCGAGTAATTCTTCATTTTCGAGAAACTCGTCAACCCAAGCGACATGATTGTCGACGCCAAGCGCGGCAATCTGATTTTTAAGCGTGTCACGGTATCGTTCGCCTTCGCGGTCGATCAAGTTGGGATGCGTTGCGCCAACAATGCAGTAAAGTGCGTCGGGATGCGACTCGACGATTTGGGGGAGCGCGCCAATCACCGCTTCAATCCCCTTGCCAGGCGAGAGTAAGCCAAAGGTCATGATGATTTTGCGGCCGGCAAATCCGAATTTTTCCTTGAACTGTGCTGAGCGTCCAAATGGCCGATCAGGCGCGCCGTGCGCAATCACCGCAATCTGGCTATCGTCAACATCATAAACTGATTTGAGTGTCCGCCGCCCACTCTGCGACATGACGATCAACTGCGATGCGCGCGCGATCAACGCTTTCATGACGCGCATCTGATCATCGTCAGGATGCGCCAGAATCGTATGCAACGTGATGACCAAGGGCGCAGCTATGGCTTCGACGAGCGACAATATGCAATCTCCGGCAATACCGCCGAACAAGCCGAATTCATGTTGAAGCCAGACAATATCAGCCCCGCTGCGATTGATTCCGGCAGCGGCTGCTTCGAAGCTTTTGCCGTCCCCCGCAGTGATCGCAGCGCGTACCGGTGTCGCGAAAACCATGCCCGAAGTGCGCGGCTTCATCGCATACACATCAAATATCACCGACGGATAGGTTAAGCCAAACGATGCGCACGTATCGACAGTGTAGGTCGCGATGCCGCAGCGGTGCGGCGCGTAATTGCCGATCATTGCAACGCGCAATGCGTTGCCAGCCGCTGCAAAGCCGGTCGCCGAAAATGGCCCGCGCCCTTCGACAAGAAGTTCGGCATGATCCTGATCAAATGTAGAGCGTGCGTCTTGGAGCATTAAAATATAGTCCTGAAATTGAGGTGCGACCTAGGATCGCACCTCGTGTCGGTTACCGCGTGAAGCCGTAATAGGCGTCGATCGAAGTTGCGTAATCGCGGTTATATTCGGGCTCTTGTTCGGCATCATATTTTGGCGCTGCGGTCAGCTGTTCCTTGCTGACATCAATGACATAACCGCCACGATCGACACTATAATCGAGTTTATCCCAAGGAATCGGATATTGATCGGTGCCCACACCCAGAAAACCGCCGAACGTCATCACGGCGTATTCGGCGCGTCCGCTGACTTTGTTGATCATCAAATCGCGGATCGTACCCAGATGATCACCGGCCTCGTTATACACGGCGGTGCCTTCGACGCGATCCGAGCTGATCAGCATGTTGTTAACGGCTTCAAAGCTGCTGCTGTCTGGCGCCGTGGTCGGTAAATTTTCCATCGTCAATCCTTCCAATCAAATGTCAACCTGTTGTTAAGATGAACCGATTGGTGTGTTGAATGTTCCGCTGCAGCGCGGCAAAGCGTTGGGATTGACGCGTTAATCGCGCTCAGTCGTTAGTGGAAGATCATTTGCCGGACGATGCCAGAATTCGAGCAAGAAAATGGTAATCGTAAGGATCACCGGCCCAAAGACAATTCCCGCCGGGCCAAGCAGAACAACGCCGCCAATCAGCGAGATGAAAGTTGGCACCGTATGCATTTTGAGCCGGTTTCCAACAAGGAGCGGGTACAGAAGATTGTCGATCGTGCTGACAATGAACATGCTCCACGCAACCAATATTGCCGCCTTCACGGGTTCGCCTGACAGTGCCAGAAAAACTGCAGCGGGCGCCCAAACAACGAATGTTCCCAGCATAGGTACAATGGCAGCCACCCCCATCACCATGCCCCAGAGCAGCGCGCCGGGCACGCCCAATATCCAGAGCATCGTTCCGCCCAGACACCCCTGGATCACCGAAACCAAAACTGTCCCGTAAACTGTGCCGCGGATTGTATCGGCAATACGCGAAACAAGGATCGACATGTCGGCAGCGGGCAGCGGTATCAATATGCGGGTGACACCGAGCGCGCGGTGACGATCACGCAACATGTAAAAGAGAAAATAGATGCTGATGACCAGCGACACCAATCCCGCACCCGAACCTTGTAAAAATGATGGCACCGCAGTCGCGATTGTGCCCGATGCCCGCGCGGTAATGCTTGGTATGTCGATATGCGATTGAACCCAGACGATTGCGTCGGCAACCCTCGGGTGTACCTCAAGCCACGTAGTCAGTGCGCCCGATGACGCCATTTTCGACACGGTTCGCGCGACATTTGCCGCTTCGCTGACAACGCTTTGCCCAAGCAAAAAAATTGGCATCGCGACGAGAAAAATCACCACAAGAACCGTTGCGAATGCCGCTAGTCCCTTTTTTCGCGTGCGCCGTTCAAACGCAATCTGGATTGGTAACAACACGACGGCAAGTGCAATCGCAGACAGGATCGACGAAATGAACGGCGCTGCAAGCACGTAGGCGAGCACCAGAAACCCGATTGTCAATGCGGCTAACGAGAGCAGGCTTGGCCAGCTCCACGTAGAATCGGGCGACTTTCTTGCGAAAGCCGACCGATTCAGAACAGTGTTTTGATCGTCTGTCGACACAAATCGTTCGTTACCGAACCGAGCCGCGCCTTACAAGATTGACGATCGCAAGCAACACAATCGCGCCGAGGAAGGACACGATCAGCGACCGGATATCAAACGCCCCCGAAGTAATCGGAGCACCGCCAAGCAGGGGTGTAATCAACAAGCCAGCGACAAGCGCGCCAATCAGACCGACAACGATGTTTAGAAAGATGCCCTGTTGGCCATCCGTCCGCATGACGAGGCTTGCCAGCCAACCGATTACGCCACCGACAACGATGATAATTAAAATGTTCATGGTGCACCTCCTAAGATAGACAGACGGTAAACACCTGATTGCAGCGATGGTTCCCTGCGCCGCGTTCAAATGTTGTTGCGCCGCTAAATTTCGAGCAATTCTGCAACGCGTTGAACCAGTTCACGCGAACCAAAGGGTTTGCTGATCCGCGGAAACTGATTGTCGGGGAGGTCTGAATATCCTGTGGCGATGAGGACGCGCAGCTCTGGAATGAGCGTCACCAGTTCACCGGCAAGTTCTGTGCCCTTGATGCCAGGCATCAGTTGATCGGTGACAAGCAGATCGGGCTGCATCCCTTCGCAAACAAATGCGCGCGCCTGTTCGCCAGAAGACGCTTCCATGACCTCGTACCCCGCGTCGCGAAGCATATAGGCCGTCGCCAGGCGGACGATCGGCTCATCATCGACAAGCAGAATTTGCGCAGCGTGGAACGCAGCATTTCGGTCATCGGCTGCACTCGGCGCTTTATCGGACCCAGCAAATCTCTGGGAAACAGTTAATAGTGATCGTACCCGAACCAGCGATAGCATCGCGCGCGTTCACGCACAGATTGAGCAGCGACAGTTTTAGCTGAATGGGATCAATCAATGCGCGTGCGATGTCGGGCGCGAGGATGACTTTCACATCAATCATCGGGCCGATCGACCGTGCGATGAGATCGTTCATCGCGACGATGAGCGCCGCGACGTCAACGGGCTGTGGGTCAAGCTCCTGCCTGCGCGCAAACGCAAGCAGACGGTTGATCAAAGTCTTGGCGCGCTCAGCCGATTGCAGCCCCGCCGATGCCATCCGCTGCGCATCATCGTCACCGTCAAGCTTGCGACGCAAAATATCGAGGCTGCCAACGATCGGGGTTAGCAGATTGTTGAAATCATGCGCCACACCCGCGCTCAACTGTCCGATGGTTTCCTCACCGTGACGGATCATATCAAGCCGGGCGCGTGCATCATATTGTCTTCGCCGCGCGCGCAGTGCCGATTTTGCAAGGCTGATGAGCATCGTGGGATCGAAGGGCCGTTCGAGAAAAGTGACATTATCCAGCGTTTCGAGCAGGCATGCTGCAACCGGATTGCACGCCAGACTGTCGTCGCGCTCGGTCAGCAAAATGAATGCGAAGTCCGACCATTCTGCCTGTTTTTTCAGAAAATCGTCGAGTAAGCTTAAATCAGCACGGCGCAGTGCGTCTTCAGCAATCAATGCAAACCCAGCACCATTCTCTAGCGCGGCCACAAGCGCGGCTATTGTCATGACCCGATTTGCGTCGATCCCCGCTTCGCCTAATATCGCAGTTGCAATCGCGGCGTCGCGCCCGCGCGGCGCGAAGATGATTGCAGTTTCAGATGTGGTCGTCACGTCTGTTGGCTGGCATCAAATCGATGCGCCCAAATTGATGCCCGAACGGCTGATCTGGTATTCACTTGGCTATCCTCATGCCGACTGTTCGTGCGTTAACAATTGAAATTGACATTCGGCCCCGTCTCGCTCCGGCAAAATTGTCGGGCAGGCGCACTTGGGCACACATCAACGCATTCGTTATCAGTCGCGACGCCAATGAACGCGTGACTTCAAACGTCTCAACAATCCGCGATTTCCCAATGGTTCGAACATGTCATCGGGCCCTTCAGGATCAAGAACTTCGTTGTCTGCAATCCATTTTTCGACATCGTTGAGGTTTGGCGTGCGATAGGGGCGCAGTCGGCCGTTGCCGCGCAATGCTTCAATCGTCGCGATGATTGAATGATGCTCGGCAATTGCATCGGTGACGTCGCGCGGTTCGCACCCCAGATGTTCGGCGATCAGCCCATCGCGGATCGCCGTGATGGCAATCGGCACATCTGCGTCGGCCTGACGCGCGGCATCAATCGTGATGTCACATTCACTATCAAGGCGGAGTGAGCGGTTGTTGAAATTGGATGATCCGACGCGCAATATCTGATCATCGACAATCAATAATTTGGCATGGACATAGATGGGCGCGCCGCCGGTGGTGTAGGGATGATACATCCGGAAGCGCTGATGCACATCGCGCGCGCGGAGTGCCTCATAAAGCCGCGCGCGCGCCGTATCCATTGCGAGTGGCTCAAGCCAGCCGTTCGCGCTTTGGGGGTTGATCACGATGATCTCAGGTCCGTCGGGCTCATCAAGCCGCCGCGCAATCGCTTCGGCGATCTTGCGCGATGCGAAATACTGGCTTTCGGCATAAATGCTGCGGCGCGCACGGGCAATCTGATCGAGATAAAGCTGCTCGATCTCGATAACGGCGGCTTCATCGTCGCTCTTTGGTTGCGACCGTGAAATCGCAATATCGATGTTTGAAAACTGCACGGGCAAGCTCGCTGGCCAGCAATCGGTGACGGATTCAATCGCTGTAATCGGGTGTCCGCCGGCGCGCATCCAGCGGTCGCGGCACAATTCTCCCAGCTTCGCCGCGACAGGCCCTTGAAGCGCGCTTGTCGCGTCGTGCCACGGCGGATAGGCGCCGCCGCCCGGCCTGATCCGGCGCGGTTCATGATCATTATGCGCGCGCGTATCCCAGCGGTCGCCGGTCATATCGATCCCGCCGCAAAACGCGAAGCAATCATCAATGACGACGATTTTCTGATGATGTGACCCGCCCGGCGGATGGACACTATCTAACTTCGTGTGGATGTTTGGCTGGCTCATCCAATGTGCAAGCGTGAAAATGGTCGTACCCCGCAACACAGCTTTCACCGCGCCGACATCCCACCTGAGCAGAAAAATTTCAAGCTCTGGCCGCGTTTTCGACAGCCATGTGATCAGTTCGCCAATATGCGTTGGCGCTTCATCATTACCCCCGTCGACGAGATTGATCCGTGCGTCGAAATCCCACCCAACCAGCATGATCCGGTGCTTCGCCGCGAGCATCGCGGCGCGCGCATATTCGAAATAATCTTCAGCGTCGATGATCACCGACGCACGCGTGGCGCGCGCGATTGCCCAGCAATTACGCTGTTCGACAAGTGCGCCATCGCCCAGCGACGGCCCGCTATCTTCCTGACGCGGGCTCAGTATCGACAATCCAATTTCAATGCGATTTCACACTGCGACATCGCTCACCCCCTATGCCAGTTTGAATCCTTCTTTGTTCATCGCGGTCGTCAACGCCTTATTTTCGGCTTCACTCAGTTTTGATTTGAGCGCGGGAAACAATGTGTCTTCTTCATCACGCATATGCGACACGAGGTCTGAACGGAACTTGCGCACGATGTCAAGGAACGCGATGCTATCGGTAGGGCAGTTTGATAGCCGATAAAGATGCTGCTTCGCATAGCCTTGTTCATGGTTGAGCTGATCGGCACCTTCGACTTCGCCTGCATCGCGGAGTGCGGGGTAAACCGTGGATTCTTCTTGAAGCGCGTGCTTTGAAAGCGCGTGCTTGAGCTGCATCAGCAGCATCGAGCGCTTGACGGTGTTGGCAACGGTTGTCGCCTCAAGCGCGTCAAAAATCTTGAGCGTGGCGATATGTTCGGCCGCAAGTGCCTGATCCCAATCACCGGCAAGCCGCGTCGGCGCCTGAACCGCGACCTTGCGGCCAATCATCGCCGCAACGCCCATTGCGACGCCTGCTGCGGCGGCACCAAATAATGCGCCAGTGCCGTTACGACTGTTTTTCTTCCGCGTTGCGGGTGTCGCGCGGGTACGCGGCTTTGCGGCGGGTTGCGTCGTTGCCATGATGATACTCCAAATGATCTGGAGTTTGAACCCGCCAAGCGCCTGCAGGTTCCATAGCGGATCAAAATTCGGCGTTCAGACTGGGAGCGCGCTACGCGCCCGCAGCCGCGGCCAGAACAGGTTGAGCGCGAGCCCTGCCATTACCAACGCCGCCGCACCCAGTTTCCACAGCGGCAGCGCTTCGCCGAGATACAGCGCCGATGCGCCCATGCCAAATACCGGGATCATCAATGCCATCGGCGCCACCGTCGCCGCCGGATACCGCGCAAGCAGCCATCCCCACACGCCGTAGCCAAACATCGCATTGCCGACCGCCTGCCAGACAATCGTCAGCCACACGCTTGTCGTTGCGCGTGAAACGCCCTGCACAATCGCGGGCCAGCCCTCAATCGCCAGCGCCATGATCGCAAGCGGCGGGATCGCAAACAAAGATGACCAGATGACATAGGCAAGCATATCAACCTGCCCCGCGCCGCGCCCAACCATATTCCCCGCCGCCCAGCTAATCGCCGCGCCGAGCACGAGCAGCAGGCCAAGCGGCGTCGCGCTGCCGCCGGCAAAGTTGACGATGATCGCAATCCCCATTGTGGCGATCATCAGCGCAACCACCTGATAGCCTTGCACGCGCTCACGCGTCAGCCACATTGAAAAGGCGATCGTGAAAAACACCTGGCTTTGCATCAGCAGCGACGCCAGCCCCGGCGTGACATCGTGCACGATCGCACTGAACATCAGGCCAAACTGCCCCGCACCGATCAGCACGCCGTAAGCCGCGAGATTACGCCACGGCACCTGCGGCCGCTTGATAAAAAAGATCGCGGGCAACACCACACAGATGAACCGCAACGTCGCCAGCAGCAGCGGCGGCATCACCTCCACCGCTAGCTTGATCACGACAAAATTAGTCCCCCAAACCGCCATCACCGCAAGCGCGAGGAAGAAATGCGCGCGGGGGAGGTGTGGGGTCATGTGTCCCACGGGTTGATAATCGAAACTGACGTAACCATGAAATCACGTATGTTGCGTGTTGCTAAAGCCGCGCCGTGCTCAACCGCAACCGCAGCAATCTGACCATCGGCGACCGACATATTATGCCCCGATGCAAGCGCTTCTGCCATGACGGTGCCGTAAATCATCGCTGTGGTTCCAGTAAAACTGAGTGTCCGGTCGGCGTAACGCAAACGCCATTCGGACAATTTCGCCTCAAGTTCGCGACGCCTTGTCCCGTGCGGCAGCCGCGCAATTCCGAATGCCATTTCGGCAAGCGCTGGCGAGGGCAGAAAACAAAGTGGGTCGTGCGCCTGAAACCAACGCGCGACATTAGGATCGGCCGGTCGCTTCATCAGTTCGGAAATGACATTCGTATCGAGCAGGATCACAAATCAATGCCGAAATGGGGTTTGCGATTTTCATTGATGAAGGCTTCGACATCGGCAAGATTATCGGTTTCACCCCCAACCGCATTAGCCTGCAAACGCCTCAGAAACGCTTCGGTGCTTTCGATCGGATGACGCTTGGCATATTCGGTCAGCGCATCCTCAACAATCGCATGGATCGGCCGCTTTTCAAGCGCCGACAATTGATGCGCAAGATCGCGCGCACGCGCCGAACGGACAGAGAGCTGGGGCGATGTCATAGGCAGAGAATAGCGCCGTGATGGCATGATGGCAAGGTTGTCGGACGAACTTGCTCTGCTAATGAAGATCAAGCTTGAAGAATCAAAAAATGTTGCTATTTTGTTTCTTAATTGAGTCTGGGGGAATCAGAATGGCTGACCTGCCATCGGCGGCAAATATCAAGGAAATCGTCAGCCTGTTTGCTCCGGGAATGCTTATTTTATGGCCGATGTCACGAGTCCGAATTGGCCCAATACCCGAGTTTCGTGAACGGTTAATTGCATACGCAATAGCCTCAACCGGATATTTTGCGGCTATAAGCCCGCTTTTTTATGTCAATTGTTTGCCATTACCTTCGTGGGTATGGACGATTTGCCACTATGGTGTCGTTCCGCTTTTGATCGGCTGGTTAATTGCATTCATGCTACAAAAGGGTTTGGATTATCGCATTGCGAAATCGCTGAAGCTTGAATTTTTCCATCACATCCCTGCCGCTTGGGATTACACATTCAGTCAAATGCAACCAAACACATATGTTCTGGCGACACTCAAGGATGGTTCACGTGTTGGAGGGATAATGGGATCGGAATCATTTGCCTCTTCAAGCAAGGATGAAAGAGACTTGCTGATTGAAGATATTTGGATGATTGATCCCAAAAAGGGCTGGCAGCAAGCCGATCCACCAAGATCAGCCCTTTTGGTTGGTAACGAAATTCACTATATAGAATTCTTCCGTTCAGATGGAGGTGTAAATGACTGATCGCGCAACAATTAAGCACGGGTATATGCCGAGTGTCGGGGTGAAGGACGGTCATCGCCCGCCGACGTCGACGACTCAATCGCCGCCTCGACCGCCCAAAGGCGGGAGTGCGGTTTCACCACCCCCGACCAACGGTGGTTGAAACGCTAAAAAGTCTGACATGAAAGATCGAACCGAAAAACAGCTATTGGACGAAAGTTATCGACCAATTGGAAATGAAAAATGGGTTCCTCTAAAGGTGCAGGACGGGTATGTTCCGAAATCTGCCGCCAAGCCCTCGGCACCTCCCAAAGGGGGGAGCGCGATCAGAAGAGGCAAGCCCTAAGCCGCCACCTTAGCTCTGCTCGCCTTCTTGCGCTCGTGCGGATCGAGGTGGCGTTTGCGCAGGCGGATGTTTTTGGGGGTTACTTCGACGAGTTCGTCATCATCGATATAGGCAATCGCCTGTTCCAACGTCATCCGCTTGGGCGGGGCCAGCCTGACCGCATCGTCCTTGCCACCTGATGCGCGAAAGTTGGTCAACTGCTTGGTCTTCATCGGGTTGACTTCAAGATCATCGGTTTTGGCATTTTCGCCAACGATCATGCCTTCGTACAACACTTCCTGGTGCCCAATGAACAGGATGCCGCGATCTTCGAGTGGCCCAAGCGCATAATTGTTCGCTTCGCCGCTGCCGTTGGAGATGAGCACGCCGTTCTTACGGCCTTCGATAAAGCCCTTGTGGGGGCCATATTTCTCGTACAGCCGGTTCATGATCCCCGTACCGCGCGTGTCGGACAGGAATTCGCCGTGATAGCCGATCAGTCCGCGAGCGGGCGCGCTAAATGTGATCCGCGTCTTGCCACCAACCGAGGGCCGCATATCGATCATCTCGGCCTTGCGGATCGCCATTTTGTCGATAACCGTGCCGCTATGTTCATCATCGACATCGATCACAACCTGTTCGTAAGGCTCGGTCTTTTCGCCATTCTCTTCGCGGAAAAGGACGCGCGGACGGCCAATGCTCAGTTCAAAGCCCTCGCGTCGCATGGTTTCGATGAGGACGCCGAGTTGAAGCTCGCCGCGCCCGGCCACTTCAAAACTATCCTTGTCCGACGATTCGGTGACCTTGATCGCGACATTGCTCTCGCCTTCGCGAAACAGCCGGTCGCGAATCATGCGGCTGGTTACTTTGGTGCCCTCGCGTCCTGCCATCGGGCTGTCATTAAC
>JAYVVW010000060.1:0-5654 GCA_043786595.1 Sphingomonadales bacterium
AACATCGCAGCGATGCTCGCCGATGCCTTTGCGGCTTTGCCCGGCACGCTCAGCTTCGTCGCTGCGACTGGAGTGACTGTGGTTACAGGCGATGGCCGCATCAATGCCCAGCCGCACGGTGATCATCTCCACCTCGTTGTCAGGCCTCAAGCCCGAACGCAGCTTTTGTTCACCGGCCATATGGATACGGTGTTTGCGGTCGACAGTGCGTTCCAGTCGTTGACGCTGCGCGAACCCGGAATTCTCAACGGCCCCGGCGTCGCCGATATGAAAGGCGGGCTTGCTGTCATGCTCGCCGCGATCAAGGCCAATGAGGCTGCGGGCACTGATTTTGGTTATGAAGTCGTGATCAACAGCGATGAGGAGGTCGGTTCGCTTTCCTCGGCAGCGCTGGTAGCGCAGGCTGCATATGGCAAGCGCGCCGCATTCACATACGAACCGTCTGCACTTCCCGATGGGACGCTGGCTGGTGCGCGCGCTGGCAGCGGTAATTTTTCGGTCGTGATCAACGGCAAGGCGGCGCACGCGGGGCGCAATCCCGATGACGGGCGCAACGCGGTCGTCGCGGCGGCGGATCTCGCGGTGCGCCTCAAGGCAGCCAGCGGCGACGGCTTTTCATGTAACCCGGCGCGGATCGACGGCGGCGGGCCGAACAACGTCGTCCCCGATCACGCCATATTACGCGTCAATTTTCGCCCGAAAACTCCCGCTGATGAAGCGTCTGTTGCCGCGTTACTCGATAGATTCACCGCCGATATCGCGCGGCATCACGGCGTCGCAGTGCATATCCACGGCGGCTTTGGCCGCCCACCCAAGCCAATGGACGGGCCAACGACTGCACTGTTCAACCATGTCAAAATTTGCGGTGCGGCGCTTGGCCAGACGATTGGTTGGCGCGACAGTGGCGGGGTTTGTGATGGCAACAATATCGCGGCTTGCGGCGTGCCCGTGGTTGATACGATGGGCGTGCGCGGCGGCGACATCCACTCGTCTGATGAATATTTGATCATCGATTCGCTGGGTGAGCGCGCGGCACTTTCCGCACTTACAATCGCGCGACTCGTTTCGGGGAATGTTTTGTGAACTTTAGAATTCGAGCGGCAGGCTCAGACGACGTCCTTCCCCTTTACGAAATGGCAAAGCGCACTGGCGGCGGTTTCACCAACTTGCCGCCAGACAGGAAATCACTGAGCGCAAAGCTTGAAAAAAGTGCGGCTGCCTTTGCGCGAACCGACGACGTGCAGGGCGATGATATGTTCGTCTTCGTCCTCGAAAACGCCGACACCGGTGAAGTGCGCGGCACGTGCCAGATTTTTAGCGCGGTCGGCAAGACGTGGCCGTTCTATAGCTACAGGATGGGGTCGCTTACGCAACACAGCGCAGAATTAGGCCGCACGTTCAAGGCCGACATGCTGACACTTTCGACTGATCTCGAAGGGTGCAGCGAAGTTGGCGGGTTGTTCCTCCACCCCGGTGAACGCGCAGGCGGGCTTGGTTTGCTGATCGCGCGCAGCCGCTATCTCTTCATCCGCCGCCACCGCGCGCGCTTTGCCGATTGCACGCTCGCCGAACTGCGCGGCGTGATTGATGAAGGCGGCGGTTCGCCCTTTTGGGACGGGATCGCAGGCCGCTTTTTCGGGATGAGCTTTCGCGAAGCCGATGAGTTCAATGCGGTAAAGGGCAATCAATTCATTGCCGATTTGATGCCAAAGCACCCGATTTACAACGCGATGCTCAGCGAAACCGCGCGCATGGTGATCGGAAAGCCGCATGTCTCGGGTCGCGCGGCGATGCGGATGCTTGAAAACGAAGGCTTCGCTTTTGAAAACTACATCGACATTTTCGACGGCGGACCGACGATGACCGCGAAAACAGATCAGATCAGATCGGTTCGCGATGCGCAGGAATCGATCATTGTCGATGTACACGAAGGTGGCGAAACAAAAGTTCTCGGCGCGCGGGGTCGTCTTGCCGATTTCGTCGCAGCCTATGCCCATATCGACCGCGTCGACGGCGGCATCATTATTAATGCCCAAGGCGCGCAACTTTTGGGCGTCACCGTGGGCGACACAATCACGCACGTCGATCGCTGGTAATATGGGCGTTACAGAAATCAATTTCGACGGCATCATCGGGCCAACGCACAATTATGCCGGACTAAGTTTTGGAAATCTGGCGTCTGCGCGTCATGCTGGCGGTGTCTCACACCCCCGGGCAGCGGCGCTTCAGGGTGTGGCAAAGATGCGTACCAATCTCGATCTCGGGCTTGGCCAAGGGGTGTTCATGCCACTTGCACGGCCCGATCGTGCGTGGCTCACAGCGCTCGGAACAACGTCTGAATTGGCCAGCGCGCCGCTGCTTGCCTGCGCGCTTTCTGCATCATCAATGTGGGCTGCAAACGCCGCGACAGTCTCTCCCGCAGCGGATAGCGCCGACGGAAAATGCCACATGACCGTCGCCAATCTCGTTACCATGCCGCATCGCAGCCATGAATGCGCGGGGACGCATGCACAGTTGCGCGTCGCATTTGCGAACGCAGCCTTTGCACTGCATCCGCCCATACCTGCTCCCTTTGGAGATGAAGGCGCGGCAAACCACATGCGTCTGTGTGACCGTCATGGTGGTAGCGGCGTCGAAGTCTTTGTGTACGGTACGTCGGGCGGCGCATTTCCGGCGCGTCAGCATATCGAGGCGAGCCGCGCGGTTGCGCGTGTCCACCGACTGAATCCCGCCAGCATCGTTTTTGCCGAACAGTCGCAAAAAGCAATTGCGGCGGGCGCATTTCATAATGATGTCGTCGCCGTTGCCAATGAGCGCGTGCTGTTCACACATCAGGAAGCGTTCGCCAATCAGCCAGCGTTTTACGAGGAACTGCGCGCGGCATTTCCAGCACTGGAAGTGATTGAAGTGCCGTCATCTGCAGTCAGCTTGGCCGATGCGATTTCAAGCTATCTGTTTAATGCGCAGCTTGTCACATTGCCCGACGGCGCGGGCATGGCGCTAATCCTGCCGACCGAAGCGCAGGCGAATCGCCGCGTTTGGCGGTGGCTTGAAACGTTGATTGCCAGCAACGGCCCGATCCGCCGTCTGATACCCGTTGATGTGCGTGAGTCGATGGCGAATGGCGGCGGCCCGGCTTGCCTGCGCCTGCGCGTCGTGTGCGATCCGCAAACCGTCGATCCGCGATTCGTCGTCGACAAAGCCAAACTCGATATGATTTCAGCAATCATCGCAGCACATTGGCCAGAGGCAATAGCGCCATCCGAATTGAACAACCCATTGCTCTGGTCGCACTGCGAAACTGCACGCAGAAAACTGCTCGAAGCGCTTGATCTGGAAACGCTTCTGTCGGATTAACTTACAGTTAACTATACTGGTTCGGACTAAAGTCGCGTGACTGCGCACTTGGCCCGATCCTTGCTGAGGTTATGTCATGCAAAAGTTAAAACGCCTGTTCGTGATCAAGACTCGTTGGGAAGCGTTTGCGATCATCTATGCGCTGGCGCTTGGTGGTGTCGAACGGGGGCAGCATTATATGATCCAATATCCCGGCTTTGGTGGAAAGCTGCTATTTGTCGCCGCGACTGGCGCGGTCTTTGTCGGCGGCGCGAAAATCCTTGATGCCGTCCGCGCCAACGTTTGAGGGAGACTAGTCGACGAAGGTTTTGATGATCGCTGAAAAGTCCATTCCGCCCTGCCCTCCGCCTGAAAACGCAGCGTAAAGTTCGGCAGCGCGCGATCCCATCGGTACGTCAGCACCCACGGACTGCGCAGCTTCCATCGCCAGTTTCAGATCCTTGAGCATCAATGCGGTCGCAAAGCCGCCCTGATAGCCGTTATCAGCAGGTGTTAGCGGCCCGACGCCAGGAACCGGGCAGTAGCTTGTCATCGACCAGTTCTGGCCCGAAGCCTTTGATGAGATGTCAAAAAAAGTCTGGAGGTCGAGGCCAAGCCTCTGCGCCATCGCAAATGTCTCACACGTTGCGATCATTGAGGCGCCTAGCAGCATGTTGTTGCAGATTTTCGCTGCCTGCCCCGCCCCTGCGTCGCCAGCATGAATAACCGCTTTGCCCATGGCCGAGAGAATTGGTTCGGCGCGCGCAAATGCCGCGCTGGTGCCGCCGACCATGAATGTCAAAGTACCGCCATTTGCCGCCGCAATGCCGCCTGATACCGGCGCATCAACCATCGGATAACCGGCCAATTGAGCGGCATTGGCAATTTTGCGCGCGGTTGCAACATCGATCGTTGAACAATCGAGCAAAAGCGCACCTGCGTTCGCTTTGCCGATTACGTCATTGCTGTAGACGTTCTCAACAATTGATCCGTTGGGCAGCATCGTAACGATGGCATCGGCACCGGTAACGGCCTCGGCAACGCTTGTAAAAGTAGCACAGCCATTTGCCTTTGCCTTTGCGATCGCACTTTCGGACAGATCAAACGCGCGGACTGTGTGGCCGGCCTTGACGAGGTTCGTCGCCATTCCGCCGCCCATGTTGCCCAGCCCGACAAACGCAATTACGGTCATTGCCCGCTCCAGTTTCCAGCTCGTTTTTCAACGAATGCCGCCATGCCTTCTTTTTGATCCTGCGATCCAAACAGGCCGTGGAAAAGGCGGCGTTCAAAATTGATACCCTGCGTCAAAGTCGTTTCAAACGCTGCATTGACCATTTCTTTGGTTGCCATTGCCGCGAGCGGAGCCATGCTCGCAATCATTTCGGCAGATTTCATGGCGGCATCGATCAGTTCCGCTGCGGGAACAACGCGTGCAACAAGTCCTGAAGCTTCGGCCTCTGTCGCGCCCATCATCCGGCCGGTGAGGCACATTTCCATCGCCTTTGCCTTGCCTATCGCACGGGCCATGCGCTGTGATCCACCCATCCCAGGTGTCACGGCAAGCTTGATTTCGGGCTGCCCGAATTTGGCAGTATCAGCGGCAATGATAAAATCGGCCATCATTGCAAGCTCGCAACCGCCGCCCAGCGCAAACCCGCTGACAGCCGCAATCCACGGCTTTCGCGTTGCGGTGATGGCATCATAACCCCCAAAGAAATTGCTGGCATACATTTGGGCAAAAGATTGCGCCTGCATCTCCTTGATGTCAGCACCCGCCGCAAACGCTTTTTCAGACCCCGTCAACACTGCACAGCGCTGCGCCGGGTCTGCATCATAGGTCGCAAATGCAGCGATGAGTTCGGTGAGAACCTGAGAATTAAGCGCATTGAGCGCCTGCGGGCGATTAAGCGTGATAAACGTGACTGAGCCGCGCTGTTCAACCAATATCGTTTCATAACTCATAGCGGTTTCCATTCCTTGTCATCGGGCAGCGGGGCGAAAATCTGATCTATCAATGCGTCGATGACGCCTTCTGGATTGGCAGGATTCCACTTCGGTGCGTTGTCTTTGTCGATGATGACCGCGCGCACGCCTTCGATGAAGTCGGATCGCGTGAGAACGCGTGATGCAATACGGTACTCCATCGCCATATTTTCAGCGAACGTGCTGCACTGCGCGCCTTCGGCAAGCTGGCGTAGCGCGACCTTGCACGTTTGCGGCGATTTCGTGCTCAAGGTTGCGCGTGCTTTCTGCGCCCAATCAGAGCCATCAGAATCAAGCGCCGCCAAAATGTCCTCAAACCGGTCAGATGCGAACAG
>JAYVVW010000061.1:0-7385 GCA_043786595.1 Sphingomonadales bacterium
TATGCCAGAAACAACCAATCTTTTTCATGCCATTCAAACGGATGACCCGGTCGGCATTGAAGGATACTGGCACAACCGGTTTGCCGACCGCCGACAAAACGGCGAGTGGTTTAAGCTGACAAAGTCGGATATTACGGCGTTCAAGCGGCGCAAATTTCAGTAGGTACAAAATATGTCTGACTACGATCTCATCGTCCTAGGCTCCGGCCCCGGTGGCTATGTCGCCGCCATCCGTGCCGCCCAACTCGGTCTCAAAGTCGCCATCGTAGAGCGTGAAAACCTTGGCGGGATTTGCCTCAACTGGGGCTGCATCCCGACGAAAGCGCTACTGCGCTCGGCGGAGATTCTCCATTATATGCAGCATGCCAAGGATTACGGCCTTGCCGCCGACAACATCAGCGCGGACATCGCGGCAGTCGTCAAACGGTCGCGTGGGGTGGCGAAGCAGCTAAATCAGGGCATTGGCCATTTGATGAAGAAGAACAAGATCACCGTCCATATGGGCGATGGTGCGATCACTGCTCCCGGCAATCTCACCGTCACCAAAGACGGCAAGAGCGAAAACCTGACCGCGAAGAATATCATCATCGCCACGGGTGCCCGCGCGCGCGATCTGCCGTTTGCGCCTGCCGACGGGAAACGCATCTGGACATACCGTCACGCGATGGTGCCGCCCGAAATGCCGACCAAGCTGCTCGTGATCGGATCAGGCGCGATCGGGATCGAGTTTGCCAGTTTCTACAATGACATGGGCGCGAAAGTGACCGTTGTCGAAATGCTTGACCGGGTGGTGCCGGTAGAGGATGCCGAGGTGTCTGACTTCCTCGAAAAGGCGCTGACCAAGCAGGGCATGACGATCTTGACCGGCGCGGGCGTTGAAACGATCGAGGCTGGCGCGGGCGGTGTGACGGCAACAATCAAGACCATGGATGGCAAGGTCACCGTGTCCGAATTCAGCCATTGCATTGTCGCGGTCGGGATCGTACCCAATACCGAGAATATCGGTCTTGGGGCGTTGGGCATCAAAACCACCAAGGGGCACATCGTTGCTGACCCGATGTGCCAGACAAATGTGCCCGGCGTCTATGCAATTGGTGATGTCACCGCGCCGCCGTGGCTCGCGCACAAGGCGAGCCATGAGGGCGTGGTCGCGGCGGAAGCGATTGCCGCGAGCCTTGGCAATACAGAAGTGCACCCGCACGCGATGAACCCGCTCAACATCCCCGGCTGCACCTATTGCCACCCGCAAATCGCAAGTGTCGGGCTGACCGAAGCCAAAGCCAGGGAAGCGGGATATACTGTAAGGATCGGGAAATTCCCCTTCATCGGCAATGGTAAGGCAATCGCGCTCGGTGAGGCCGAAGGTTTTATCAAAACGGTGTTCGATGATGCGACCGGCGAACTGCTCGGCGCGCACATGATCGGGGCCGAAGTGACCGAGCTTATTCAGGGCTATACCATCGGTAAAACTGCCGAACTAGTCGAGGCAGACTTCATGCAGACGGTGTTCGCGCACCCGACACTGAGCGAAATGATGCACGAAAGCGTCTTGAACGCATATGGAAAGGCAATTCATTTTTAGCGCGGTGTGACGCCAGTCATGCACCCTTCGGGAACATTTGCCTAAGTTGTTAGTCTTAGCTGCTAGCGATTTGCAAAGGCATGAGTATGGCGATTTCAGCGGCTGCACAACAGACATATGGCGGTTTGGGGCTTCCCCGTGGTGCAGTGCGGACGTTTCCCGAAAGCGGGTTTGTGCTAAAACGCGCGCTTGCGCGGCCTTCGATGGCGACGGGTGATTGGCTGGCGCAGATTCAGGCGCAACACCGTGAGGTTAGCCGCCATTTTTCGTTGCTACGCTCCACCAATGATCAAAATTTGCCGCTGCGCACTCAGCATGTTGAAGCGCTGAAAAAACTGCTCACGAGCCATGCCGTCGCCGAAGAGCAGGTGCTTTATCCACACGTCATTGCCCGTGCCAACTGGTTTCAGGCGCGGCTTCACGCGAGCGAACCCGGCCATGCGCGCATGGCGTTGATGGCGATTGATGAAATGCCGACAGCGGGGCGCGGTTTTTTCGAAAGCTTGCGTGAAATTGAGGCGGAAAACAGCGCGCACATGATCGACGAGGAAAACAGCCTATATCCTCATTTGCTTCGTCGTTTGAGGGGCAATGAAAACGCGCGCATGTCTGATGCGTTACGGCGCGAATTTGACCTCGCCATGCTCTGATCGGTTAGCTTCGCTTCACATCGCGGGTCGACAGCCACGATGATTTGTTTAGGGTGCCGCTCTCATTTCGCGGAGACGTCATTGCCCCTATCGCCTGTTTCGCGGACAATCGCATTCGCATTGATTTGCGGAATTCTGACCATATCACTGGGCGTTGCCGCGAACGCTGGATACGGCGCGACGCTTGATCTGGAAATCTTGCGGCTGTTTGCGCTTGATACGGCAAAACCGACGCTATCGGTCGACGTAGCAAAATGGATTAGCCGCGCAGGCACAGTGGTGCCGCGCACGATCTTGGTGGTGATCGTTGCATCGATCCTGATGATGCAACGACGCCCGCGCGCCGCGTTAGTCATGATCGTTGTTCCAGCGCTAACGGGGACGACAACGTCGTGGCTCAAGGACGTGTTTGATCGCGTCCGGCCTGCCTTGGGGCCAAGGATTGATCCGATCGGCAATGCGGCATTTCCAAGCGGACACGCGTCTAATGCGATGGCAATTGCCCTGTTGATGGCGCTTTTGCTGCCAGTGGCACCGCGCCCTCATTGGATTGCGATTGCGCTTCTGTTTGCGGCGGTAATGGGCTGGTCGCGGCTGGCATTGGGCGTTCATTGGCCTAGCGACGTGGTAGGCGGGTGCCTATGGGGGGCGACGTTTGCACTGACGGGATATATTCTGGTGCGACGATTAGAAGGGGCCAATTGATGTCAGGCGGATCAACGCGCGTTATTTTGACGGCTCTCGCGGCCAACGTCGGCATTGCGATTGCGAAGTTTGTCGCCGCAGGCATTACGGGTTCATCGGCGATGCTGACTGAGGGCATCCACAGTCTTGTTGACAGCACCAACCATGTTTTGCTGCTTTACGGCACCAAACGCGCCACTGCTCCGCCCGACAAGATGCATCCGCTCGGCTATGGCCGTGAACTCTATTTCTGGAGCTTTGTCGTCGCAATCCTTGTCTTTGCGCTGGGATCAGGTGTTTCGGTTTATGAAGGGTTGCACCATATCCGAAATCCAGAGCCGCTCTCTGACCCGCTGGTAGCCTATGTAGTGCTCGCATTTGCGTTTATTCTGGAGGGCTGGTCGACGATGGTGGCGTTCAGGGATTTCAATGCGGTGCGCGGCAAACAGAATCTGTGGCAGGCGATCCGCAGTTCCAAAGATGCGCCAACGATTGTCATCCTGCTTGAAAATAGCGGTGCAATGGTCGGAATCGTCGTTGCTACGATCGGCCTCGCAATCAGCCACGCGAGCAAAAATCCCGCGTGGGACGGAGCCGCTTCAGTACTGATCGGGATCATCCTCGGACTGATCGCCATCCTGCTTGCGGTTGAGGCGAAAGGACTGCTGATCGGCGAAAGTGCCGATCCCGCGCTGATTGGGGACTTGCGGCGCATTGCCGAGCAGGGCGCGTCGGTTGAGGGGGTCGGCGATGTCATCACGATCCACCATGCGCCAGACAGGATCATGGCCTGTATCGATATCGATTTCGTGGATGCGGTGTCTGCCGCCGATGTCGAGCGCAGCGTGGCCGCGATCGAGGCAGCAGTCGCACGCGAGTTACCTACGATCTGCCGTGTGTTCATCCGGCCAGTCGAATCTGTTGCCGGGCACGCGCTTTCCTAAGCTAGTCACATTACGGAAATCGATTGCAATGGCGGTATTTCAAGTTATTTGGGAGTCGTGATTTCGCTCCAGCCAAGGTAAGATGCGCCTATGACTTCATCGAAAACTTTGCTGCTCTTTGGTGCTTCGGGCGATTTGGCAAAGCGGATGCTGCTGCCGTCGCTTTACGGGCTTGACGCTGAAAATTTGCTTCCCGCTGGTATCAGGATCGTTGGCACCGCGCGCTCAGCGATGAGTATTGATGCATACCGCGCACTCGCAACGGCGGCGCTGACACAGTATGTTGATGCAGACCGGCTAAAGCCCGACTGCCTTGCGCGGTTTATCGCGCGGCTCGATTATGTCGCGGTAGATGCCAGTCAGCCCGAACATTTTGGGCCGCTTGCCAAAGTTGTCGGGGAGCCCGGCGAAGGCGGCCTTGCGATTTTCCTGTCAACCGCGCCGTCGCTTTTCAGCACGACAATCGCAGGGCTGGCATCGCACGGTCTGGCAGGAGAAACGGTGCGCATTGGCCTTGAAAAACCGCTCGGCTATGATCTGATATCGAGCCGCGCGATCAACGATGCCGTCGCCAGCGCGTTTCCCGAAGAACGCACGTTTCGGATCGACCATTATCTGGGTAAGGAGACGGTGCAAAATCTCCTCGCGCTGCGGTTTGGCAATGCGCTGTTTGAGCCGCTGTGGAACGCGGCGGGGATCGATCATGTTCAGATCAGCGTATCTGAAACCGTCGGGCTCGAAGGGCGGATCGGATTTTATGATGAAGTCGGCGCGCTGCGCGATATGGTGCAGAACCATATGCTCCAATTACTCGCACTCGTTGCGATGGAGCCGCCAGCGCAATTTACCGCAACGGCGGTGCGCGATGAGAAGGTGAAAGTGTTGCGCTCGCTCCGACCGATCACCCGCGAAACCGTCGCGGCGTGCAGCGTGGCCGGCCAATATGCGGCGGGCGCGGTTGGCGGTGCTGGCGTTGCGGGCTATCTTGATGAGCTCGGCAAGGCCTCAGACACTGAAACCTTCGTCGCGATCAAGGCGCATGTCGATAATTGGCGCTGGAAGAATGTGCCATTTTACCTGCGTACCGGAAAGCGCTTGCCCGAACGCGAATCGCAGATTTACATCCAGTTCAAGCCGGTGCCGCACAATATCTTTGCAGGGCGCGGCGCGGAAACACTGCCCAACAAACTGATCATCAGCCTTCAACCCGATGAGAATATCCGCCTGCAACTTATGGCTAAAGAGCCTGGACTTGACCGTCAGGGGATTCGTTTGCGTGAAGTGCCGCTTGATATCTCGATGCCAAACGCGTTTGCTGATACCCGCCGCAGGATCGCCTATGAGCGGCTGCTGCTTGATCTGATCGAAGGTGATCCGACGCTGTTCGTCCGGCGCGATGAGGTTGAGGCGCAGTGGCAATGGGTGGATGCGATCAAAGACGGCTGGAACAAGGCAGGAATCAAGCCCAAGCCTTACACTGCGGGAACATGGGGGCCGTCTGCTGCTATTGCCTTAACCCAAAGAGATGGAATTAGCTGGCATGACTGACGTCCATTCAACACTCGCGCAGGTGACGCAGCGGATCATACAGCGGAGCCGCGCAACCCGCAGCGCCTACCTCGATCAGATTGCGCGGTGGCGGGGTGAAGGAACCAATCGCACATCGCTTTCATGCGGCAATCTCGCGCATGCGTTTGCAGCGTCAGGTGACGACAAGCCAGCAATCCGCAGCGGCAAGCGCTTCAACGTCGGTATCGTCACTGCGTATAATGATATGCTTTCGGCGCACCAGCCGTACGGTCGTTACCCCGAAGCAATGAAGCTTTATGCGCGTGAAGTGGGGGCGACGGCGCAGATCGCAGGCGGCGTGCCCGCAATGTGTGACGGCGTGACGCAGGGGCAACTCGGCATGGAATTGTCACTGTTCAGCCGCGATACGATTGCGATGGCGACTGCGGTGTCGCTGAGCCACGCGATGTACGAAGGTGTCGCGATGCTCGGCATTTGTGACAAGATCGTCCCCGGCCTGCTGATCGGCGCGTTGCGCTTTGGCCATTTGCCGACGATCCTCATTCCAGCAGGGCCGATGCCCTCAGGGATTTCCAACAAGGAAAAAGCGCGCGTCCGCCAACTTTTTGCCGAAGGGAAGGCGACGCGCGAAGAGTTGCTTGATGCTGAGGCAGCCTCTTATCACAGCGCGGGCACATGCACGTTTTACGGTACTGCCAATTCAAACCAGATGATGATGGAAATGATGGGGCTGCACATGCCAGGGGCCGCGTTCATCAATCCGGGCACCACACTGCGCGCCGCGCTCACCCGCGCTGCCACGCACCGTGTCACTGAGATTGGCTGGGACGGGGAGGATTACCGCCCGCTTGGCCGCTGTGTCGATGAAAAGGCGATCGTCAATGCCTGCGTCGGGCTGCTCGCGACGGGGGGATCAACCAATCATGCGATCCACCTGCCTGCGATCGCGCGCGCGGCGGGGATCATCATCGATTGGGAAGATTTTGATCAGCTGTCGAGTGTCGTGCCGATGATCGCGCATGTCTATCCGAACGGTTCGGCCGACGTGAACCATTTTCACGCGGCTGGCGGCGTTGGCTATTGCATCGCGACATTGCTTGAGGCGGGGTTGCTCCACCGCGACATACTGACCGTCGCCTGCGATGATCTGGGTGGATATGCGGAGGAGCCCGTACTTGACGGCGATGCGCTGACGTGGCGCGCGCCGCCGCCGCAATCGCTCGATACGGGCGTGCTGCGCGCCGCCGCCGAACCCTTTGCGCATGATGGCGGGATGCGGCTCGTGACGGGCAATCTTGGCCGCGCCATTTTCAAGACAAGTGCGGTCGCCGAACATTATTGGACGATCGAAGCGCCCGTCGCGATCTTTGATCATCAGGATGATGTCGCACGCGCGTTCAAGGCTGGCGCGCTTGACCGTGACGTGATCGTTGTTGTGCGGTTTCAGGGGCCACGCGCCAACGGGATGCCTGAACTTCACAAGTTGACGCCGTTGCTTGGCGTGTTGCTCGATAAAGGCTTCAAGGTGGCGCTTGTCACCGATGGGCGAATGTCGGGCGCGAGTGGCAAAGTGCCCGCGGCGATCCATGTCAGCCCCGAAGCGCTTGGCGGTGGTGCGCTTAGCCGCCTGGTTGACGGTGATATTGTACGGCTCTGCGCGCAAGCACGAAGCCTTGAAGTGCTGGTCGATGACGCAACGCTAGCCGGACGCACACCCGCGCACCCGACTGAGACGATGAGCGGGCTTGGCCGCGAACTCTTCGTGATGATGCGGATGGGGGCCGATGAGGCCGAGCGCGGCGCTTCGGCAATGCTTGTGGCGGCTGGGCTATAGTGGATCTCGTTGCAGTCGATATTGGCGGCACGCATGTCCGCTTTGCATTGGCGCAGGCGCAGCGCGGGCGCGTGCAGTCGCTTGGCGAACCCGTCACGCTCAACACCAGCGACTATGCCAGTTTTCAGACGGCGTGGGAGGCGTTTGGCGCACAGACGCGC
>JAYVVW010000062.1:0-2061 GCA_043786595.1 Sphingomonadales bacterium
GGGGCCGATCACGATGACTCCCAGATCAGACAGCATTGCACTGGTCATTTCGGCAATAAGGAACTCATCCTCAACCAACAGGATGCGTTTACCCGCAATATTACTCATCATACGTCCCGTTAACGCGCACGTCAGCGCTCTACAGCTGCCAATAACCGGTAAATAAAAGAAAATCTACACGTCGTTGAGCGCGCGATTGGCTTCGAGCCAGTCACGGATAGTCTGGCGCAGCGGTTGCGCCGCGCTGTCCTTACGGCACACGATCACGCTATCGCAGGTGGCAATGCACGCGCCATTTTGAAACATCGCCTGCACAAACAACCAGCTTGAGGTGCCGATATGACCAACACCTGATGCCAGTAACATGTCATCGGGATAACGCCCCTCGCGCAGATAGTTGATCGTCACCGTCGCAACCATCGTCCGTTCGCCGTCGGGCCGCCCGTCAAGCGGTCTTGCCTCGCGGTTCATCCGCACGCGTGCGTTTTCAAACAGTGCGGCAAAGGCCACATTGTTGATATGGCCATTGGTATCGAGATCCTGAAACCGCGTCGGCGTGATGATCTGAACGGGGTAGCTGGCGACAACTTGCCGCCAGCACTCAGGCTTTGCCATCAACCCCTCGCCTCAGCGCGGCGCCATGCGGATTGCGCCATCAAGGCGAACATCTTCACCGTTAAAATAGCCATTTTCGATCATCGTAAGCGCCAGCCCGGCATATTCTTCGGGTTTGCCCAAACGCTTTGGAAAGGGAACCGATGCTGCAAGTGCATCCTTCACATTCTGCGGCGCGCCCATCATCAAAGGCGTTTCAAAAATCCCTGGCAGGATCGTGTTGACGCGGATGCCTTCGCTCATCAGATCGCGCGCGATCGGCAGCGTCATGCCGATGACGCCCGCCTTTGACGCCGAATAGGCAACCTGACCCATCTGGCCGTCTTCGCCAGCAACGCTTGCAGTATTGACGATTGCGCCGCGTTCGCCGTCTTCCATTCCGTCAAGCGTCATCATGCCCGCCGCCGACATCGCGATGCAGCGGAATGTGCCGACCAGATTGATCTGGATCAGCCAGTTGAATGCGTCTGCGGGATAATATTTGATCGAGCCATCCTGCTTTGAACGGCTCGCGGTTTTCATCGCGGCGCCAGTGCCCGCGCAATTGACAAGGATGCGCTCCTGACCATTGGCCGCGCGTGCCTTTTCAAAGCCGGCGGAAACGCTTTCATCCGACGTCACATTGACTTCGCAGAAGACCCCGCCGAGTTCTTTGGCGATGGCTTCACCCTTTTCGGCCTGAAGGTCAAAAATCGCGACTTTGACGCCCTTTGCCGCCAAAGCACGCGCAGTTGCGGCGCCAAGCCCGGATGCGCCGCCGGTGATGACTGCGGAGACTGTATTGTCGAGTTTCATGGCATATCCTCAATTGGTAAGTTAAAGTCGTTCGATGATCGTGACGTTGGCAACGCCGCCGCCTTCGCACATTGTCTGCAATCCGTATTTGCCGCCGCGCGCCTTGAGCGCATTGACAAGCGTCGCCATCAGCTTTGTGCCCGACGCGCCGAGCGGATGGCCAAGCGCAATTGCCCCGCCATTGACGTTCAGCTTTTCAGGGTCTGCGCCGGTATGTTTGAGCCAGGCGAGCGGCACCGAAGCAAAGGCTTCATTGACTTCATACAGATCGATATCGCCAATTTTGAGCCCGGCACGCTGAAGCGCCCGGTCGGTCGCGAACAACGGTTCTTCGAGCATGATTACCGGGTCGCCCGCGGTAACAGTCAAATTATGGATACGCGCGATCGGGGTGAGGCCGTAATCCTTGAGCGCCTGCTCAGAGACAATCAGCACCGCCGAGGCACCGTCGCAAATCTGGCTTGATGTCGCCGCAGTCAGCGTGCCGCCCTCTTGGAGCAGCTTGACGCCTGCAATCGCTTCGAGCGTTGCGCCAAACCGGATGCCCTCATCAACCTTGTGCTGCACCACGCCCTCGGGCGTTTCAACGTCGAGGACAATGATCTCATTGGCGAATGCACCACTTTGAGTGGCCGCCGCAGCGTTGAGCTG
>JAYVVW010000063.1:0-6445 GCA_043786595.1 Sphingomonadales bacterium
GACGAGCATTGCCTTGCGGCGATCTTCAACCATACGCGCGCCGCGTGCCTGATTTTGCATCGTCTGAAATGTCAGCCCGAGCATGGCGGCAATGATCGCTGTGGCAACCAGCGTTTCAATCAGCGCAAAACCGCCCGAGTTGGGTTGCGGCCTCACCGCTTGTCCAGCGCGATCAAACCCGTCGTCGGGAATATGATGAAGCTTTGCGTGCGCCCCTTTGCGTGCAACCGCAACTGTCCGCCGTTTGATGTGCCATCGGCAAAGAAACGAATTTGCTGCGGCGGTTCAAGCAACGACACTGACGCGGGCAATTTGAGCGTGTCGCTCGTCAGCGTAAGCGGTGCGGGCTGACCCGTGCGGATCGCACGCGCGCGCGCCTCACGCGCACCAAGCGTTACCGCGCTGATCGCGGTGCGAAATTCCTGTCCGCCAATCATGCTCTGAAAACGTGCGAAGCCAAGGTTGCTGATCAGCGCGGTAATCGCCACGACCACCAGCGCTTCGATCAGTGTGAAGCCTTGACTGCGGATGTTACCAGTTGCCAACGTCTTTGGCCTCTCCAGTGCCGCCCGCAACCTTGTCTGATCCCAGCGAATAAACGTCGATCTCGCCGTGATCGCCAGGCGTGCGGAAGAGGTAAGCGTTGCCCCATGGATCAATCAGGGCGCTGGCTTGCGGTAAATAGGGGCCGTTCCAGATCGGCACTGCGGCGGGTGCTTTCATCAGCGCGCCCAGCCCTTCTTCGGGCGTAGGATAGCGCCCCGCGTCGAGCCGGAACAATTCAAGCGACGCCGCGACATTCTTGACCTGAACCGACGCCGACTGCGTTTTCGAACTGCCAAGGTACTTAATCACCTGCGGCCCGACAATCGCGGCGAGCAGCCCGAGGATGGCAAGCACGACCAGCAGCTCGAGCAATGTAAACCCGCGTTCGTCGCGGTGCAATATTCGAACAAATTTACGCATTAGTTTGCCACCGCCACTTCGTTAAATCCAAGAATTGCCGTCATGATAGCTGCAATGATTGTCGCCACTACCGCGCCAAGGATGACAGTGATTGCAGGCGTGAGCAACCCGATCAACCTTTGAAGCCGGATTTTGACATCACGGTCTAGCACGTCAGCAAGCTTTCCGAGCATCGGCCCAAGCTGCGAAGTCTCTTCACCCGTACGTAAAAAACCAAGCGCAAGGCGTGGCAGTACATTGGCGGCGGCAAGCGGCGCGGTCAGCCCCTCGCCCTCCTTCACGCCGCTTGCGACCTTTGCAACCGCGCCGCCGATCACCGCGTTTGAGATTGACCGCTGCGCCATTGCGAGTGCAACGGGCAGTGCCACACCGCCGTTGACGAGCGCGCCAAACGTGCGGGCAAAGCGCGCGGTATCAATATAGCGGATGAGCGTACCAATCTGCGGCAGGCGTAGCAGCATTTGGTCATTTGCAAGCTTCATTTCGGGGCGACGCAGCCACTGACGGCCCGCAAAAAAGGCCAGCGCAGTAAAGCCGAGCCCGAGCAGACCATGCGCGCGCAGCATCTGGCTTGCCCGCATCACCGCGCGCGATGCCGTTGGCAGTTTGTCGCCAGCGCCTGCAAACAGACTCTCAAACTGCGGCACGACAAAGAGCAGCATCATCAGGATGACCGCGACCGCAATCACCAGCAAAATGACCGGATAAATCATCGACGTCACGATCAGATTGCGCAGATCATCGGCCTGCCCCATCGTTTCGGCAAGGCGCGTAAGGGCAGCACCCAGCTTTCCGTCGGCCTCACCCGCCTCAGTCATTGCAATTGCCATCGGCGCGAACAGCACGCCGCGCGCTGCCATCGCGCGCGACAGCGGCAGCCCTTCCTTGACATTTCCCAACAGCGCGACAAATTCGGCGCGCAGCGGGACGAGTTCGATATTTTCGATCGCGAGCGCCAGCGCCCGGTCAAGTTGAAGCCCGGCACCCACGAGAACGGCAAGCTCGCCCATCGTCTTGGTCAGCGCGGCGCGCGTTTTGCCGTTCATCGCAATCCGGCCGCTGCTGCTGCGCGACGTGACCGCACCAACGTCGATCGGTGAGAGGCCAAGACGGCGGATCGATTGCACCGCTTGCTCGCGCGTTTCGCCCGCAATTTCGCCGCTGACGATCTGCCCCGAGGCCGACGCCGCGCGATAAGCAAAATTGACATTACTCCCCGCCACTACCTTCAACTCTCGCTTGTCACGCGGAGGATTTCTTCCACCGTCGTCAGCCCGGCATCAAGCTTTGCGATCCCGTCAGCCATCATCGTCGAGAGTGCACCGCCGCGCGCGCCGCGCATGATCTCACGGGCATCGGCGCGGGCAAGGATAAGCTGGCCGATCTCATCGTCGATCACGAGCAGTTCGATCAGCGCTGTCCGTCCCTTGAACCCGCTATGATTACACGCAGTACAGCCGCCGGCGTGATAGAAAGTGCGCACCTCGTCCTGACCGATCCCCAGCGCCGCGAGCTGAACCTTGCCGGGCGTATAGGGCACACGGCACGCCGCACAAAGCCGCCGCACGAGCCGCTGAGCGAGTACGGCGTTCAGCGTCGAGGTTAAAAGGAACGGCTCGACCTCCATATCAATCAGCCGCGAGATTGCGCCTGCGGCTGTGTTGGTGTGGAGCGTCGATAGGATCGTATGCCCCGTCAGCGCGGCCTGAACCGCGATTTGCGCCGTTTCAAGATCGCGGATTTCGCCGACCATCATCACATCGGGATCTTGACGCAGAAACGATCGCAGCGCGGTTCCAAATGTCAGCCCGATCGCGCTGTTGACCTGCGTCTGGACAATCCCCGGCAAGCGGTATTCGATCGGATCTTCGACCGTGAGTATCTTGCGCGCGCCCGAATTCATTTCGGCGAGCGCGGCATAAAGCGTCGTTGTCTTGCCGCTGCCGGTTGGCCCGGTGACGAGAACGATCCCGTAAGGCTTGGCGAGGACAGCGCGGAGCCGATCAGCGAGCCCATCGTCAAACCCGAGTGTGGCGAAATCAAGCGCAAGGTTCGACCGATCAAGAATGCGCATGACGACTGTTTCGCCGTGGATCGACGGCGATGTCGCGACGCGCAGGTCAATCTCATTGCCGCGCACCGCAACGCGCATCCGCCCGTCCTGCGGCAATCGGCGTTCGGCGATGTTGAGTTCGGCCATCACCTTGATCCGTGAAACCAGCGCGCTGCGCATTGAGGGCGGCAGCGAAGGTGCCTCGACCAACATGCCATCAACGCGCATCCGGATCACGACACGGTCTTCGGCAGGTTCGACATGAATATCTGATGCGCGGCGGTCAACCGCGTCGGCTATCAGACGGTTGACCGCGCGGATCACCGGCGCATCGCTCACCAGATCGCGCAGCCGCTCAAGGTCATCTTCGTCGGCATCGCCCGCCCCCGCGCCACTTGCCTCTTCGCGCGCGCCGTACAGCCGATCGACCGCTGCCTCGATATCGCTCGGCAGACCGACGACGCGATCGACCGGACAATTGAAACAGAAGCCCAGCGCCTGTGCCGCAAAATCGTCAAACGGATCGGCGAGCGCCACGGTCAGGCGGCCATTGTCGATCACTATAGGGAGTGCGCGCATTTCGCGCAGAAACGCCGCCGACGGCGTGCCACCCGCCACAGCCTCGGCAGGAAAATCAGCGGGAGACAGCGAAGTCACGCGCGCAGCATTGGCATAGGCCTGCGCCAGCGCCTGTTCGGACAGGAGCCCGAGTCGCGTGACGACCGAGTCGAACCGTTCACCGGTTTCGCTTTGAACGCTGTCTGCACGCGTTGCCGCTTCGGGCGAAAGCAGCGCACGTGCGATCTCAACCGCGCGCGAAACGCCCGCAAATGGCTGGTTCGTATCAATTGTGTCACGCGCCATCAGCACGTTCATCCCCATTCACTTTGGCCATTTTGACAGTCTTATATCGCTTGCTGTTGGCATAGCACGCCTGATGCGTTGAAATGGTGGTAAATTCGTCGGTGACGATAACAATCGAGAGAAAATTTTTGCGCGATTGTTTCAAAATGAAACACTTCCTGTTCGACCCCCGGCGAAAAACGTTGCATTTGCAACGATTTATAATTGGCAGGAAACATGTCATTTGTCGCGGATTATATTTGTGCAAACATTTACCTTGCGCGACCGAAAACATCGGCATAGCTAAAAGGAACATGAGCAAAAAAGCTCGTGGGGGTTCGTCCGAATACACCACCGCACGCGTATTGTGACGGTTCGGGCATGTAAAACATAGCGAGAAGAATAACGCTGTCGGCGTCCCGTCGCCAGCGATCGGTCAGGCTTGTCTGGTCGATTGATAACAATAATGAGGTGGAGAAACCAATGACCAAAATGTCTCTCAAAATTGCAGCACTTGTGTCGACGGCGCTTGTCGTCCCGGCCGTTCTGGCTGGTCCAGGCGCGTCGGGCCTACTCGATAGCGCAGCACGCGTGACTGAACTGAACGTCACTAACGCTCGTATTCAAGCACCGTTGGCAGATGTGTTGCTTGCGCAGCTGAACACAAGCCAATTGGCGCGTATTGCCACGAGCAATACCGATCGCCTGCTCCTCTGGCATGGCATCATGCTTGACAGCAACGCGCTTGATCACACGCCCGGCCCGCTTCCTGGTACGCAGCAGGGTCCCGTTCGCAACGCGCGTGCCTTTGCCATGACACAGCTTGCAGTGTTTGATGCGGTAAATGCGTTCAAAAACCGTTATCGGCCCTATAACAACATCGGTCGTGCCGGTGCTGGTGCGTCAATTGGCGCAGCAATCGCATATGCTGCGCATGACGTGCTCGTTAACCTTTACCCCAATCAAAGAACCCGCCTTGATACGTTGCTGTCAGCAGACGTCAGCGCAATATCAAACAGCGGTGCCAGCGTATCGGCGATCTCAGGCGGTCGCACGATTGGGCAGGCAGCAGCGATCGCGATGCTTAACCGGCGGTTGAACGATGGTTCAGCGCACAGCGAACCCGCATTTGGTACAGGCGGACTTGTCGCTAATAACTCGAATGTCGCGTTTCAATATCCGGGGCAAACGGGCCTGACAGTCAATGGCGGTCAGACTGCCGCTCCTGCTTGGTCGCCAGATCCCGTAGGCCGCACTTCAACCGGCGGTATTCGCGGCGTTGCGCTTGGTGCGCGTTGGGGCAATGTCCGCCCATTCGTGATGACAAGCGGCAATCAATTCCGGATTGCGCCGCCGCCTGCGCCAAATACCGCAGCTTATCGCGCTGCGTTTGAGGAAGTCCGTACAGACGGTGCTTCGGCTGACACGCCAGGCAGCACCACAACGCCTGCGCAACTCTTCATTGGCAATTTCTGGGGCTATGACGGCGCACCGTTGCTCGGCACACCGCCTCGGCTTTACAACCAAGTGGCTGTGAAGGTTGCCAATGATCAAGGCCTTTCGAACGTTGAAGATTATGCGCGTTATCTTGCGCTCATCAACAGCGCGATGGGCGATTCAGGTGTCGGCGCATGGGACAGCAAGTTTTTCTACAACTACTGGCGTCCTGTAACCGGTGTTCCTCGTGCTGATGAAGATGGTGATGCGACGACGGTTGCGGTACCAGGCTGGAAACCAGTCGGTGCTTCGGTGATCAATTCGGATCACGCCGAACTGTTCACTCCGCCGTTCCCAGCCTATCCATCGGGCCATGCAACGTTTGGCGGTGCATTGTTCCAGGTGATGCGTTCATTCTTCCCGAACAACACACGCTTCACCTTCACATCGGACGAATATAACGGTACCGGGCTTGATCCAAACGGTACACCGCGTCCGCTCGTGCCCGTGCGCTATCTTTCGTTCCAGCAAGCACAGGAAGAAAATGGCCAGAGCCGTATTTATAACGGCGTTCACTGGCAGTATGACAATACCGGCGGCCAATCGATGGGCGTCAATATTGGCAACTTCACCGTGGCCAACTCGCTTCAGCGTCGCTGATCGATTGACCATGATTTGGGGCTAAACCAGATCTAAATTGGGGCTGTGTCGGGTAACCGTCATGGCCCCTTTTGAATATACACATTGAGGAGTTTTTCGATGAAACCATTTGCATTGCTCATTCTGGCGCTTGCGATTACCACCGCGTGCACCGATGGTGTCGATAGCAGTGCGTTCGCCAAGCCGGCGCGCGCGGCGACTGATACCGCACCCACGGTTGATCTTGATACCAATGTCGTGTTCGATAAGACCGACGGAGTCCTTAAATACCGTTCACCGTTTGACGCCGAAACGACGCTGAAACTCAATGCAATCGTTATTCAGGCAAAGACCAGTATTACCGAATTTGACGATGAGATCGCACCGATTCGCGCCTCAGTCGATGCAGCAGCGGCGGGCCAGAACGAAGCACGCGCAAAGGCGCTCGCAGGCCTCGCACGCCTCGAAACGCTGCGCGCGCCGGTCGTAAAAGCCAAGGCCGATATG
>JAYVVW010000064.1:0-1947 GCA_043786595.1 Sphingomonadales bacterium
CAAAATTGCCACGGACAGTCCACCACAAAAGTGACTGTCCCCTTTTTTGGCCCAAACGCCGCATATTTCCCCCTAGAATCATCCCGCGCCCCTTACCGATACGGCGCATCGGCGGCAAGGTTCGCGGCTATCGCGCGTTCCCATTTGTCGCCATTGGCGAGCAGCTTGTTCTTGTCATAGAGCAGCTCCTCACGCGTTTCGGTCGCATATTCGAAGTTTGGCCCCTCGACGATGGCATCGACCGGACACGCCTCAGCACAGAAACCGCAATAGATGCACTTCGTCATATCGATGTCGTAACGCGTTGTGCGACGGCTGCCGTCATCACGCGGTTCAGCCTCAATGGTGATCGCCTGCGCCGGACACACTGCCTCACACAGCTTGCACGCGATGCAGCGTTCCTCGCCATTGGGATAACGGCGCAGCGCATGTTCTCCGCGAAAGCGCGGGGAAAGCGGGTTCTTCTCATACGGATAGTTGATCGTCGCCTTGGGCTTGAAGAAATATTGCAAGGTCAGCCAATGCGCCTTGACGAATTCCCATAAAGTGAAGGTTTTGATGAGATGGGCGATGGTGGTCATTTCAAATTAGCCTTCTGGGCACCTTGTTTAATCTTTTCAGTAAGTTCCGATGGGCACTGCCAATTCGCAAACTTTGTATTCAATTCAACCCAGTGCGCTTCCTTCGTCGATGTCTCGGTTTGGGCAACATGACTAAGGCAACCAGACGCTGTATCAAAAACATAAGCTGGCAAGTCTTTGCTCGCCCCGTGAAACTGAAAACGACCAATCGAGTTTGATGCCACATTTTCAACTCCAGCATCGTCGACAGCTGATTGTAATGGCGAACATCCAGCGAGCACTAGCAATGCAATGGTGCTAAACATCTTCATCCGAAATGCCCCGTCCACATCAAATACCCACTCACCAAAAACACCCAGAACAGCGAAATTGGCAAAAACACCTTCCACCCAAGCCGCATCAGCTGGTCATAGCGATAACGCGGCACGGTGGCCTTTACCCAGCTCATCAGGAAAAAGAAGAACAGGATTTTGGCGAACAGCCAGATGATGCCCGGCACCATGTACAACGGCGCCCAATCGACCGGCGGCAGATGCCCGCCCCAGAACAGGATCGCGTTGAGCGCGCACATCAACAGCACATTGGCATATTCGCCGAGCCAGAAGAGCGCGAACGACATGCTCGAATATTCGGTCTGGTAACCGGCGACGATTTCACTTTCCGCCTCGGTCAAATCGAACGGTGCGCGTGCGGTTTCGGCCATCGAGCTGATGAGGAACATGACCGCGATGGGGAACAACAACGGGTTGAATCCAAAGGCATTGATGACGCCGAAGATATGGCCTTTTTGTGCTGCAATGATCCCGCCGATATTGAATGTACCTGCCCACAAGACGACACAAATCAAAATGAAGCCGATTGAAACTTCGTATGAGATCATTTGCGCGGCGGCGCGCATTGATGAATAAAACGGATATTTCGAGTTTGACGCCCATCCGGCGATTACTACGCCGTAAACCCCTAAGCTGCTTATCGCGAGGATATAGAGCAGGCCAACGTTGATGTTCGATAGCACAACGCCGTCGGCGAACGGAATCACTGCCCACGCCATCAGCGCGACGGTGAAGGTGATGATCGGTGCAATCAGGAACAGGCCGCGGTTCGACGCGCTCGGGATGATGGTTTCCTGAAGGAAGACTTTCAGGCCGTCAGCGAAGGACTGAAGTAGCCCGAACGGTCCGACGACATTCGGGCCCTTGCGCAAAGCAAAGGCCGCCCACAGCTTGCGTTCGGCGTAGATGATCATGGCAACGGCAAGCATCAACGGCAAGGCGATGAGCAGGATGCCCGATATGGTCGCGGTAAACCATGCGCCTTCGTAGGACATGCCGAGGGTTTGGAAGAAGACGGTCATTCCGCCGCCTCC
>JAYVVW010000065.1:0-3373 GCA_043786595.1 Sphingomonadales bacterium
GGCGGAAAATGGAAATGCTCGTAATTCTTATAAATCAGCCTGGAACAGAGCTAAGAAGAAATCATGCCCTCAGTTCGCAGCTATTTCGATCATGCGAAAATTGGTGTCTCGCACATGCGAACGCATAAAATTGGGGCGGCGAGAAATTGGCAAAACAGTTGAAGTGCTTGGTTACAGGACTGAAGAATTTCGCTCTCACATTGAGTTGCAGTTCCGTGATGGCATGTCCTGGCAAAACCACGGGGAATGGCATGTCGATTACATCAAACCACTGTCTAAATACAACCTGACCGACCCAGAGCAAAGGAGAGAGGCAAACGCTCTGGTCAATCTGCAACCACTTTGGGCTGCGGAAAATATGGCTAAGGGGGCCAGATAAATGGCAGAGCCTAAAAAAATTACCAATACGGGGAATAGGGGCAAAGGACGACCGAAGGGTGCGGTCAACAAAATTACCGCAGATGTCCGCGTCCTCGCCCAAGAATACGGCGCTAAAGCAATAGCTTCCCTCGCCAGCATTATGGAAAACGAGGAGCAACCCGCTGCCGCGCGCGTCTCTGCCGCCAAAGAATTGCTGGACAGAGCTTACGGCAAGTCGCCGCAGCCGATCACTGACGGCGATGGAGGAACGCTGGCTGAGGCTGTTTCGCGGCTGATAGAAGGTTTGCCGAATTGATGCTCACAGGAAACCTCATCCTTGATCGGCAGGTCGCGCGCTGGTATCCGCTGATGGATCACGCGGTTCAACTCGCGCTGGTTGATGCGGTGCCAAACGGCGTCCGCTTCCCGCTGGTGCCTGCTGGCCGCCGCTCTGGAAAGACCGAACGATTCAAGCGGTTCCTGACCAAGCAGGCCAACAAGGTGCCGGGGCCATATTTCGCAGCCGCACCGACACACGACCAGGCTAAGAAAATCTTCTGGGATGACCTCAAGGCGTTCACATTGTCCTCGACGCACAAACGACGGCCATCGGAAAGCGACCGGATCATCTACCCGGACAACGGTTCGGAGATTCATGTGATTGGCCTCGACAAGCCGCAGCGGATTGAAGGTGTGCCGTGGAAGGGGGGCGGCATTGACGAATTCGCAGACGTTAAGCCGGACGCATGGGAGGCCAACATTCTGCCCGCGCTCAACACCGTGAACCCGACCGATCCTGACTATCGGGCATGGTGTTGGCTGCTTGGGGTGCCGGACGGACTCAATCACTATTATGACCTCTGCCTTCGCGCGGAGCAGGGCGACGATCCTAACTTTGCGGTTTATCACTGGAAATCGTCGGAGATTTTGCCGAAGGATGTGATCGACGCGATGCGCCGGGCTATGTCCGCGCGCCAGTTCCGCCAAGAGTTTGAGGCGTCGTTTGAGACGGCATCGGGGCGTATCTATGAGGATTACAGCCCGACCAACTACACCACGGAGACAATCCAGCCTCACGAACAATTGCGCTGGTATCACGACTTCAACTTCACCCCCCTTTCGTCGGGGATTGGCGTTGTGCGCGGGGATGACATTTACCTGCTTGAAGAGATCGTGCTGACCTCAGCTGTATCGCGCCAATCAGCGCTTGAGTTCGTTGATCGCTACAAGGATCACCAGAACCGCCATGTTATCATTTACGGCGATCCCAACGGCAAGGATGGGGAAAAGCACGGGCAGATGTCCGATTATCTCGAAATGGAAAAGGTGCTGCGCGATCACCAATGGTCTCACACCCGCCGCGTAAAACCATCCACCATGTCTGTTAAAGATGGTCAAAATGCGGTAAGAGCCAAAATCAGAAATGCTGCTGATGAAGTCTCTCTGTTCGTCAACACCGTGACCGCGCCTTATACACACAAGTCATTAGCGACAGGACAGTTGAAAAAAGGTTCTACGTTCTTGGAAGAGGATAGCGATTACCAACACATCGGGACTGCGATCCGCTATTTTATTGATTATGAATACCCCGTGAGAGGACGGGCCTTACGCAAACTCTCACTCGGGGGCATATAATGGCTACACATACTCAAGGCGTTCGCACGACCAACCCGGATTACGACCGGCTCGCACCGAAGTGGAAGCGGTGCAGCGATGTGGTCGATGGGCAGGACGCGCTGCACAAGACTGGCGAAGGTTATCTGCCGCGCCTTAAGGATGAAGAGGACGGGGATTACACGTCCCGGCTCAAGCGCTCGGATTTCTTCAACGCGACATGGCGCACGATTGCCGGGCTTTCGGGCATGGCGTTCCGTAAATCGCCGGTTGCGGTAGTGCCATCGGGGATCGAGACGTTCCTGACCGACATCGACATGGCTGGCTGCTCGCTTGACGATATGGCGAAACATCTGGTTGAGGATGCGCTGGCTTACGGGCTGTTCGGCCTGATGGTTGATCACCCGCCTAAAGATGTGTTGGTGCTAAATGTTGCGGCGCAAGAAGCGTTGGGCCTGCGCCCGCTGATCCAGTATTACCCGATCACGTCGGTGATCAACTGGCGCTACACACGGGTTAAAAACCGCACAGTGCTGGTCATGGTCGTTCTCAAGGAAGAGGCCCCGACCGGCGAGGATGAGTTCAGCCACGAGGCCGAGGCGCGCTACCGTGTGCTTGATCTGGACGCGGGCGGGTTCTATCGCCAGCGGGTGTTCAGGATCGACAAGCACGGCAAGGACGAACAGGTTGGCGGGGACATCTACCCGTTGATGAAGGGCAATCCGCTGGGCTATGTCCCGTTTCGGATCGTGGGCGAGATCGACACGCCGCCGCTGATCGATCTGGTTGACGCCAACATTGCGCATTACCAGATCAATGCCGATTATCGCCACGGGCTGCACTTCACCGCTATGCCGACGCTGTTCGTTGCGGGCGTCCAGCTTGAGCCGGGCGAGGCGTTCCATATCGGCTCAACCGCCGCTGTGATCGCGCCTGATCCGCAAGCCAAGGCGCAGTTCATTGAGTTCACGGGACAGGGCCTCGGTGCCGTCGAGAAGGCGCTGGCGGGCATTGAGCAGCGCATGGCGATCCTTGGCGCGCGGATGGTGGCGAATGAGAGCAACCAGATCGAGACGCTTGGTGCGACCCAGATCAAGCGCTCTGGCGAGAATTCGGTGCTGGCCGATGTCGTGATCGGCGTCTCCGAGGCCATCGAATGGGCGCTGGGCATCTTTGCCGAATGGGCCGGGCAGAAAGGCGAGGTCAGTTATCAGATCAACCGCGACTTCACCCCGGCGTTGATGGATGCGCAGACCCTGACCGCTCTGGTTGGCGCTGTTCAGGCGGGCAATATCAGCAGCCGGGAGTTCTTCGATTTGATGAAGCGCGGCGATGTTATTGACGCGGGCAAGGATTATGCCGATCACCAGGCCGAAGTTGAAATGCAGGGGCCGGGTGC
>JAYVVW010000066.1:0-8365 GCA_043786595.1 Sphingomonadales bacterium
GTCCGACAAATCCCCGCGACCCATAACTGCTCCCCAAAAAGCAGTCTTGAATCATAAAACACGCCGTTTGGGAATCCCTTTTGTCAACACGGCCTAGCGTCATCCTGCATGACATATGTCGTCCAGATCTGATACCTGAAGATATTCACCCAAATGGCGGCGGGTCGTGGGAATATTATGACTTTCCTATTGAATGCTTCACCAGAGAAGTGCGAGGGTCAGAGTTTTTACCATTATATGAAAGATGTTTGCAATTAATACCCGACTTTCAGACATATTTTAAGTGCGTCTGCGAATTGCACAAGCGCAGGCGTAAGTATGAGATGATATTGCAAGCACAACCATTGCCGACGTCCTTGCAGGTCGCGCCGCGTTCGTTATTGGAATTCGGAATATTGGCAACTCCTGCGCTGGCCTCTTGGTTGACTTGGCGGAAGTGGTTCTATGATATAGACAATAGAGCCGCTCAAGAAACCGGGTATTTGTTTGAACCAATTTTGGCTAATGCCTTGGGTGGGACTCCTTACGGCTCCAGAACATCACCAGTGCGACGGCGAAATGATGAACGCAAAGGGCGTCAAGTCGATTGCGTAGTCGGTACAGATGCTTACGAATTTAAGCTGCGGGTGACGATTGCAGCAAGTGGGCAAGGGCGATTTGGGGAGGAACTTGATTTCGCAAAAGATTGCGTTGCTTCCGGGTTACGCCCAATTTTACTCGTTCTTGATCCTACCCCAAGTCACCGGCTCGATGATTTATCAGCGGCATTTAGGGCGGTCGGCGGAGAGGCGCACATAGGCTCAGCGGCTTGGGAACACATTGAGGCCCGATCAGGGCCAACGATGGCAACCTTTGTAGAAAAATATGTTAGGGTTCCAATTGCAAGCCTCGATCAGCATATGGTTGAACTGCTTGATCTGCGCGTGTCCGCCGGGGATGATCGACGAGAGTTCCGTATTGAGTTAGGAAACGATCATACTTGGACGATAGCACGCCGAGAAAATCCTTCATTGGCAATGGGGAGCGATGACGACGCAGACGATATCGGTTGACATGCCTTCCCAGACTCGATGCTCAAAATAGGGGCATTGCCGCCTATGGTGAGAACAATATGCGTTTGTACGGGCAGATTGAGGCTGTCTCGGAGATGGAAAGCCGATACCGGGTGCTGGACCTTCAAAAGCCGGACGTAAGGGCAGCGGTCTACGCAACCGCTAGTGCCAAGTCGGTATATCTCGCGCCCGTGGCAACCTCATTCCAGCAGGGATAGACGAGCAAAACAGCTTTGGTATTCCGATGACGCCCTAAAAACTCCCATCCTCAATCAGTTCGTTCAGTGAGCGTAACCGCGCCTTTCCTTTATTTTCATATTCAGCGAGCGTTCTGATCCTGCGCCTTCAGCGCGCCGCATGGGACTTAAAGCGCAAAGGTAGCGCGCTCGAAACGCTGCTTGAGGGCAAGGTGACGGTCGACGGCAAGCCAGCCGATGCCGACCGCGTGCTCGATATCGCCTATGGCCGCATCGGCGACCGCGCGCCGACGCAGCCGGGCGACGACGTCGCGCTCGAACCTCTGGTCAAGGCGGCACGCATCGCGGCGGTCAGCAACTTCCTCCACTGGGAACTCGCCTTCCCGACGGTCTGGACCGAGTGGCTGTCGCCCAGTCGGCGCAGCGGCGGGTTCGACGCGGTGGTCGGCAACCCGCCGTGGGATCGCCTCAAGATGCAGGAGGTCGAATGGTTCGCGGCGCGACGGCGCGAGATCGCCTATGCAACGCGCGCTGCCGATCGGGCGCGGATGATTGCGGCACTCAAAACCGAGGGTGATCCGCTGTCAGAGCAATTCGCTGAGGCTGCTGAACTGACGGCGCTCGCAGGGCGGATGGCGAACCTCAAGGCCGACGCGGGCGGTCTGTATCCGCTGCTCGGCGGCGGCGACACCAACATCTATTCGCTGTTCGTCGAGCGCGCGCAAGCGCTAATCAAGCCTGACGGCATCGTCGGACTGATCGTGCCGAGCGGAATCGCGGGCGACCTATCGGCGAGCGCCTTTTTCCGTTCGATCAGCACGACGGGGCGCTTGGGTGGGCTATATGATTTCGAGAACCGGGGCGTGTATTTCCCCGACGTCCACCGCTCGTTCAAATTCTGCGCACTTAAGTTCGGCGGCGCGGCGCGTAAATTTGCTGAGGCGCAGTGTGGTTTTTTCCTGCCCGGCACCGATGCCGAGACGCTGGCAGAGCGTGCCTTCGCGCTGACCCCCGCCGACTTCGCGGCGGTCAATCCCAACACCGGCACCGCCCCGGTATTTCGCACCAAGCGCGACGCCGCGCTGACGACCGCGATTTATGCGCGGCTGCCGGTGCTCGTCGACCGCCGCAACCCCGACCGCCCGACACCCGCATGGCCGGTGCGCTATACGACAATGTTCCACATGACCAACGACAGCCACCTGTTCCGCACCGTCGCCGAACTTGATGCCGACGGCTGGTACCCCACGACCGCAGGCTGGCGAAAGGGCGAAGCGCGCGCGGTGCCGCTCTACGAAGGCAAGATGGTGCAGGCGTTCGACCACCGTGCCGCGAGTGTGGTGGTTAATAGAGACAACTTGCACCGCCCAGGCCAGCCCGTCGCGGCAACGATTGTTCAGAAGGCGGACGCGTCGTGGCAAGCCACGCCCCAATTCCTCGTTGAAGAGCAGCATGTCAGCGTTCAAGGCGTCGCGTCGTGGAACGTAGCTTTCAAGGACGTGACGGCGCCGACAAACGTGCGGACGATGATTGCGGCGCTCGTCCCGCAGGCGGGCTACGGTAACACGCTGCCGGTACTGCTACTCGCCAATGCATTTGATCGGGTAACACTCGTCGCGAACTTGAACAGCTTCGCGCTGGATTATGTGGCTAGACAGAAGGTGCAGGGGCAGCACGTCAACTGGTTCATCGTCGAACAGCTCCCCGTCATCCCGCCCGCCGGCTATGACCGCGTCTTCGGCGCGATGACCGCGCGTGAACTCGTCGCGCGTGAGGTGTTGCACCTGACTTATACCGCGCACGACATGGCTGCGTTCGCGCGCGATATGGGGCATGTGGGTGCTGACGGCGGGGTGCTACCGCCATTCGCCTGGGACGAGGCCGACCGCCGCCAGCGCCGCGCGCGGCTTGATGCGCTTTACTTCCATCTTTACGGCCTGACGCGCGACGACGCCGACTATATCCTGTCAACCTTCCCCATCGTCCGCCGCCACGATGAGGAGGCGCAGCGCGGTCGTTTCGTCACTCGCGATCTTATCATGGGACATATGGCCGCGCTCGCTGCCGGGGACTGTGATGCGGTTGTCGCGTGATCCGCACTGCGCGCCGCCGGGTGCAGGAAAGACGATGACGGCAACTCGATCAACGGCATGTCGCGATCGCGCTAGGGATCGCGTGTTGAGGAAAGCATCGTTCAGCTCAAAGCCGCCGAACTGACCAAACGGCCGTTTTAGAGCCTGATGACTTGGGTGCCTCCATTAACCTCGACCTCGACCTCGTCATTGCGAGCGAAGCGTGGCAATCCAGTTCTCCAGTGTTTCCGTCTAAAGTCATCGCGCTCTAATGGTGGGCGTGGCAAGGATTGAACTTGCGACCCCTGCGATGTCAACACAGTGCTCTACCACTGAGCTACACGCCCACATTTTGTTTGCAGTGATGCGAACGAGGATGTCCCTAGCGAGGGTCGTCGTGGTTCGCAAGTGTTTCAGTTAAGGCCCGTTGCGCTGTCTACAGCAAAAATACGGTCGACCTCGATGACGAGATCGCGCAGGTGAAATGGCTTGGAAAGCACTTTGGCATTTGGCATTGATTGGCCGGCCTTGAGCGAAACTGCCGAGAAGCCGGTGATGAACATCACGCGCAAGTCTGGATCAATGATCGCTGCCTTTTGCGCGAGTTCGATCCCGTCCATTTCGGGCATCACGATATCGGTCAGCAACAAATCGTAACGCTCGCCGCGCTTGATCAGTTCATAGGCCGCCGTGCCGCGATCAACCGATTCGACGTTGTAACCCGATTTTGCAAGCGCACGGGTGAGATATTCGCGCATGACATTGTCATCCTCGGCCAGCAATATCCGAATCATAATCGTCCCAAACCCCTACGCGCCGACGGTGGCAGCGCCGATGGTATATCCCGCAAACACTTAACAATTCCAGCATTGCTTGCGCTTAAATGGCGATCTAATGCGTTTATGTGAAAATATTTCAGCCGTTCACAGCTTTTGGCGACGCCGTGCCGCAATCGCCCGTTATCATCTCGGTGCCCCATGCCGGACGCGCGTATTTTTCGGCGATCGCGGCGCAGACGCGGCTTACCCGCGAACAGCTTGTTCCGCTTGAAGACCGATTTGCAGATATGCTCGCCGCGCCTGCCTTTGCGGCGGGGTTTTCTGGCATCATCGCGCATACGCCGCGGTGCTGGATTGATCTCAATCGCGGTGAACGCGAATATGATCCCGCGATGCTGCGTGACCGCCAGCCCACGCACCCCATCATGTCGAGCAAGGTGCGTGGCGGCCTTGGCCTGATCCCGCGCCGTATCGCAAGCGGCGGCGACATCTGGCGCCAACCCATCACCAGCGACGATTTCAACCGGCGATTGAACGTCCATTACCGCCCCTATCACACAGCGTTAGCCGACATGCTGAAACGCACACGCGATTGTTTTGGCATAGCGGTGCTGATCGATCTGCATTCGATGCCGCCAATTACCAACGCCGATGGAGCAATCACGCCGCAGATCGTCGTAGGCGACCGTTTCAATCGATCGTCGCATGACCGGTTTACCGGACGCGTTCTGGCAGTTGCGCGGCGCAACCAGATAAGTGCCGCCGTCAATCACCCTTATGCGGGTGGCCATATCCTTGATCGTCACGCCGATCCGGCAACGAACATTCACGGCGTGCAAATTGAAATTGATCGCAGCCTGTATTTGGAAGCTGACCGCCTGACCCCAAATGAAGGTTTGGCGAGAATGCAGCGGATCGTTAGTGAAATTGCGCTGGCAATGGCCGACGAGGCATGTGGGCAGCCATTGGCGATTGCCGCCGAATAGGCCGCCTAAAAAAAGGCCACGCCGTGCAGAAGCAGGCGTGGCCAAGGTTCAGGGAGGAAGCACACCCGAAGGTGCGCATGAAGCAGTTCCGCGAAAGGGGGGGATCACACAACCGCTTCATTTTTTAGATAGGATAGTGGGGCAAAGCTTTCAAGCATTTTGCATCAAAATTATGCGGCGGGTGCTGCCAGCGGCAACTTATCCTGAGCAACCTGACGTGCAAATATTTCGCGCATCGTCGATAGCGAGAAGAGATGGGCATGAACCAGCGGAAGCAGGCCAGATTTCATCATCTTGCGCAGCGTGTCACCGCGCAGATCGCGCAGCTTTTCTTCGTTGATCATCTGGAAACCGCGATAGACGAATGGCTGTTCATTATCAGTCACCTGGATCGACACTTCGCCGTCCATCAACAAGCCATTGTCGACAAGCTCCTTCATAAATAGCGTCGTACGCTGGCCAGCCTGCTCAAATTGTTCACAAAATGCCAGGATCGACTGCGTGACTTCGGTTGGCTTTCCGTCATCGAACAGCGCGTCCCCTTCATCATAGGCACCAATCGCATCCGACGTTGGATCAAAGCATAGCGACAATTCTTCGGCATCATCGCGCAAGCGCGCAAGGAGGAACGGATAGCGGCGCACATAGGCCGGGACGTAGACTTCATCCATCAACTTGCCAGTCTCATCGACAAATGTGTTCACGCCTTCGTTGAGGCCCATCAGCGCAAGCGGAACGGGGCTGTCACCAACTGAAAAAATGATCGGATAGTAGCGCTGCACAACCGAAAACTCATCAATCGTAACGGGAATGGCATGCTGATTGATCAAGAATGGCGCAGTATCAGCCTTGCGCGTTTTCCAGCCGGCATGGTCAACCGACGAAAGCGGCGCGAGTTCGTTGAACAAAAGGGGCAGACCGTTATTTGCCGGTGGCGCGCTGGCCATAATATATCTCCTGTAACCGGTGCAAAGTTGCCGCTTCCTATGCGTCGCCAACGCCTTGCGCAAGGGGTGCGCGGGCCGACCCGACAATGATGCGTGTTTGGGCAGATTAATGCTGTGTTCAAACTGTTGCCCGCATTCAAATTTCCGATGAGATGGGTTCAATGACTGTTTTGATTGCGTTGGCAACGATCGCGCTGGCAAGTGCAGCGCCCGAACGCGAATTGACGCCTCCGTTCGCGCTACAATCGACGATCATATTTGCTCAAGTCATCATCAAGCGCAGTTCGATCATACGCGTGCCCCCGGCAATGCCATCGATCGTGGTGCAGCAACCCGCGCGTTGGAAAGAGAAGGGCGGCCCAGACTGCATTGCATGGTCAAAGATTGCTGCTGCGATGATATCAAGCGCGACGACGCTTGATGTGATCGTACGTGGCGGCAAGCGCTACCGCGTAAAGCTGGGCAAAAGCTGTCAGGCGATTGATTTTTATTCCGATTTCTATGTCAAGGCGACACCCGACGGACAGGTTTGCCGATCACGCGATTCGATCTACAGTCGCGCCGGCGGTGAGTGCGGGATCGACAAATTCAAAATCCTGGCGCGCGACAATTGAGCAACAGACTCCCGGTTTGCGCGCTCAAATCAACACATGCGCCCAAATTTCTTGACAAATTCGGTACAATCGGCAAGCGCAGGGGTTGATTTCTGGCATCTGCGCCTGACGATCCAATATCCGGAATTTATATGAGTTTTGCCGATCTCGGGCTTTCAGATCAATTGCTGCGTGCTGTAACTGAATCGGGTTATGACACCCCGACAGCGATCCAGCAGCAGGCGATTCCAAGCGTATTGATGATGCGTGACCTGATCGGCATTGCGCAGACCGGCACCGGAAAGACCGCAAGCTTTGTCTTGCCGATGATCGATATTCTCGCCGAAGGCCGCAGCCGGGCACGTATGCCGCGCTCGCTGATCCTTGAGCCAACGCGCGAACTGGCTGCGCAAGTTGCCGAGAATTTTGAGAAATACGGCAAATATCACAAATTATCGATGGCACTGCTTATTGGCGGCGTATCGATGGGCGATCAGCAAAAGGCGCTCGAAAAGGGCGTCGACGTATTGATCGCGACTCCGGGCCGACTGATGGATCTCTTTGGCCGCGGAAAAATCATGCTCACCGATTGCAACCTGCTGGTGATTGATGAGGCTGACCGCATGCTCGACATGGGTTTCATTCCCGACATCGAGGAGATTTGCACCAAATTGCCCGCAGGTCGCCAAACTTTGCTGTTTTCCGCTACGATGCCGCCGCCGATTAAAAAGCTCGCCGACCGTTTCCTTTCGAATCCGAAGTCGATCGAAGTCTCGCGCCCCGCCGCGACCAATGCGCTGATCACCGAACGGATTGTCGAAGTCGATGCGCGTAAAAAGCGTGAGGTTCTCCGCCGCATGATCGAAAGCGAAAAGGTCACGACTGCGATCATCTTCTGTAATCGCAAAACCACGGTGCGCGAGCTCGCCAAGAGCTTGAAAGAGCATGGCTACCGCGCAGGCGAAATTCACGGCGACATGGATCAATCGTCGCGGATCAAGGAACTCGACTTCTTCAAATCGGGCGCGATCAATATTCTTGTCGCATCTGACGTAGCCGCGCGCGGGCTCGACGTGAAGGGTGTGAGCCACGTCTTCAACTTCGATGCGCCGTGGCATCCTGATGATTACGTCCACCGTATCGGCCGCACCGGTCGCGCAGGTGCAAAGGGTGCGGCGTTTACGTTCGTGACCAAGGCTGACGAAGATGCGATTGCGCAGATCGAAAAGCTGACAAACCACAAGATCGAACGCATCGCAAAGTCTGCGCAAGCCTCGGCTGCCGACGATCAGGACGATGCGCCCGAAACGAAGCCTGCACGCGCATCAAAGCCGCGTCGTGGCGCCAAACCCAAGCCCGTTGAAACGGCGCACCAAACTGCAACAACAGATCTTTCGCCGCGCCCGAAAACGGCCAAGCCACCGCGCAGCCAGTCGCAACGTAACGAACCACAACGTGACGAACCGCAACCTGACAGACCGAAGCGTAACGCGCGCGATGACACGCCCGATGACGGCTGGAATGGCCCGCTGCCCGGTTTTCTTTCGGTGAGCCTCAACCGCTAATACATTGCAGACGTGATCGCCGCGAATCGCACCAAAGTGCATTGCTGTGAACCGACGTACTCCTGCGTAGGCAGGAGCCTAGGCCGTGTTGACAAAAGGGATTCCCAAACGGCGTGTTTTATGATTCAAGACTGCTTTTTGGGGAGCAGTTATGGGTCGCGGGGATTTGTCGGA
>JAYVVW010000067.1:0-8873 GCA_043786595.1 Sphingomonadales bacterium
TCGATTGCCTGTTCGTCGGCATCGGACAGTTTGAACCCGTCGGGGCCGAACAATTTGATGCCATTGTCGAAATAAGGATTGTGGCTCGCCGAGATCATCACGCCCAGATCAGCGCGCATCGACCGGACGAGCATCGCAACCGCAGGCGTTGGCATTGGCCCGACTTGCACCACATCCATCCCGACGCTGGTGAAACCCGCAACAAGCGCGTTTTCGATCATATAGCCCGATAACCGCGTATCTTTGCCGATCACGATGCGGTGGCGATGATCGCCGCGCACGAAATGCGCGCCCGCCGCCATCCCGACCCTCATCGCCATTTCAGCGGTCATCGCCCCAACATTGGTACGGCCCCTGATCCCATCGGTTCCAAAGAATTTACGGCCCATATTTCCACCCTTTTACACAATTGCCCGGGCTGATAATCATTCAACATGACGTCAGCCTTAACTGCGCGCGCATTAACCATCGGTTCACCCGTCTCTTCCTAGCATCGCTTCACACACAAGAGAAGGAACGTCAGATGTCCACCAACAACTTCAAATCGGCCTGTGCCCTGATCGCGGCCACATCACTCCTCGCAACATATACCACATCAGCGTCGGCAATCGGCGTCAATCAGGCCCAAACGGTCGCGACACCCGTTCTTTCCGCACAGGATGACGGCGGACGCAGTGGCGGCGGCGGGATCGTCGGCAATATTTTTGGCTGTCAGGCAAATGGCAGCAAACAGGAAATTGGTGCGGTCGTTGGCGGTGTGGCAGGCGGGCTATTGGGCAACCGGATCGCAGGTCGCGGTAGCCGTACGCTCGGCACGTTGATCGGCGGTGTCGTTGGCGGCGCGGCGGGTTCGGTTCTCGGCTGCAAGCTTCAGAACAATGACCGGGTCAAAGCCGAACGCGCGCTTGAACGCGCGGTTACAACGAATCAGAACCAGTCTTGGGACAGCGATGAAACCGGTGCATCGGGGCGCGTTGACGTTGGCACGGAAACGCGCGGTGTCGCGCTATCCGAACTCAAATTTGCGCGCGGCGTTGAACCGGCACCGGGCTATGCACGCGTTGCTGAAAATTACACCGCGCCGTCGTCGGTCAATATCCGCAGCGCACCGGGCACCAATGCCGCAGTGCTTGGCAAATTGCGCGCTGGTCAATCGGTATGGGTGCCCGCCCGCGTCAATGGTTCGCCGTGGATGTTGGTTTCACAAGACGGCGTTGCGCGCGGTTATGTTTCGTCAGCACTGCTCAAACGCGCGCCGTCGGTCGCGGCAGCGCGCAACTGCAAATTTGTCACGCAAACGATATCGACACAGGACGCGCCATCCGAATCGGAAAAATTCAACGCGTGCCGCGGACAAGACGGGCAGTGGACAATGACGCGCGTTTGAGCCAAGCGAGTGCGCTGACGCATCTGGTCGTGAAAAACCTGTGTGTCAGCGTGAAAGCAGCGGCAGGATTTGACGGCGTGACGTCATTAGCGCTTTGGCATGGTGAACCGCAATTTCATCATATCGCCAACGAAATCCTTAAATCCTGATCCATTATGGAGAGGGCAACAAGGCAATTTCGCTATGCAAAGGGTCCTCATGTCAACCGTCCTCATCTCGCTTCTCCTCAGCCTCGCGTCGTCACAACTCGTTGAAACCAAGGGTGGTGATTTTGAAGTAAGCGCGCTGCTGGCGGTTGGGACCGTTGCCACAAAGACGGTAACGGTCAACAGCCCTGCAGGATTGACCGCAGCGCTTGCCGCCGCAAAGTCGGGCGATCGCATTTTGCTCGCAGCGGGCAACTATGGATCAGTCTATATCCGCGACAAGAAGTTTGCGGCAAACGTCACGATCGCCTCGGTAAATCCTGCGCGTCCTGCCCATTTTGACGATCTAACAATTTACAATGTCTCACACATTTATTTCGACTCGCTCGACATCGGCCGCGCGCTACGCCCCGGCGAAGCAGACTATTCGCGAATGGTATCGGCGCGGACGTCGGACAATCTGGTGTTTTCTAAGGTCAAGTTCCATGGCTCGATGGACGGCAATGCCGCAAACGATGGCTACGGCGTCGTATTGACGGGGGGTCATCACTATACAATTTCAGGCTGTACCTTTACGCAGCTCAATCGAGGCGTTCAGACCGGCAGCGCCACAGACATTGTCATCAAAAATTCAAGTTTCTACGGGCTTCGCTCTGACGGTATCAATTTCGCAGATGTTCAACGCGTTACAATTGATCGCAACCAGTTCCGCGATTTCAACCCGGCAGTAGGTGATCACCCTGATGCGATCCAGTTCTGGACGCTCGGTACGACGCGCGCGTCGAGCGATATTGTGATCACCAACAACGTGATCCTGCAAGGTAGTGGCACGGGAAGCCAGGGGATATTTCTGACCGATCAAGTGGGAACGCTGCCCTATCGCAATGTGCGGATCGAAAATAATCTTGCATATATGTACGATGGCTACAACGGCATCATGGTTTCTGGCGGGCGCAATGTCAGCGTGATTGGCAATTCGGTGTTGTCCGAACCAAGCGACAATCAGAAATTCTGGATCCGTCTCAATGACACCCAAGGTACGGTGATGCGCAACAACATTGCGGACTCACTTGTAAACACAAAAAATGGCGCGCTGGCTAATAGCAACAATATATTCCTCGATGCTTCGCCTGGTGCTGCAAATCGTATCCGCGGGTTGCGCTTGCTTGCCGCCGCTACAGTCGCATCGCTGACAACGCCCGGCATCGGTTACCAACCGAACTGAAAACCTGACTGGACAGATAATCGGGTTTCGCTATGAAACCTGATTATGTCTTTGCCATCCCCGCTTTTTGATCGTCTGCGCCTCCCCGTCATCGGGTCGCCGCTTTTCATCGTTTCTGGCCCCGAACTGGTGATTGCCCAGTGCAAGGCAGGGATCGTCGGATCGTTTCCCGCGCTCAATGCACGCCCGCAGGGTTTGCTTGATGAATGGCTCCACCAGATTACCGAAGAGCTGGCGGCGTGGAACCGTGACAATCCCAGTCGCCCTGCAGCGCCCTATGCCGTCAATCAGATTATCCACAAGTCGAATGACCGGCTCGACGCAGACGTTGCAACCTGCGCCAAATGGCAGGTGCCGATCACGATCACGTCGCTTGGCGCGCGTGAAGATTTGAATCAGGCCGTCCATAGCTGGGGCGGAATTGCGCTCCACGACGTCATCAACGACCGGTTTGCACGCAAGGCGATCGAAAAAGGCGCCGATGGCCTTATCCCCGTTGCAGCTGGAGCCGGCGGCCATGCCGGTACGCTGTCGCCATTCGCGTTCATGCAAGAGCTTCGCCAATGGTTTGACGGGCCGATTGCCTTGTCGGGCGCAATTGCGAACGGACGCGCAATCCTTGCCGCACAAGCGATGGGCGCTGATTTTGCTTATATCGGTTCGCCGTGGATCGCGACGGTCGAGGCCAATGCCGACCAAGCGTATAAGGACGGCATTGCAGAGGGCAAGGCCGCCGACATTGTCTATTCAAGCCTGTTCACTGGAGTTCACGGCAATTATCTGCGCGGATCAATCGAGCGCGCGGGGCTTGATCCTGACAATCTCCCCGAAGGCGATGTCACCAAAATGAATTTCGGTTCGGGCGGCAATACCAAGGTCAAGGCGTGGAAGGATATCTGGGGATCGGGCCAGGGCATTGGCGCGGTCACCGCAGTCGAAACCGTCGCCGACCGCGTTGACCGGCTCGAAGCCGAATATCTTGAGGCGATTGCCGAACTCAAGGCCAAGCAAAGGCTTTTCTGACCCCTATTCGGCGGCGATTGCCAATTCAGCTTCCTTCCAGACGAGGATCGGCTTGCGCGCCGCGCGTGTTTCATCAAGGCGGCGGCGCGGGGCGAAATGCGGCGCTGATTTGAGCGATGCGTCACCCGCCTTCGCACGTTCGGCAACACTGCGCAGCGCGGCGATGAACTGATCAAGCGCGGCCTTGCTTTCGGTTTCGGTGGGCTCGATCAGCATCGCACCGTGGACGACAAGCGGGAAATACATCGTCATCGGGTGATAACCTTCGTCGATCAGCCCCTTGGCAATGTCGAGTGTGGTGAAACCCTCTGCCAGATTGCTGTCGGAAAACAGCGCCTCGTGCATACACGGCCCGCTTGCTGCAAACGGAGCGTCGAGCACGGTTTCGAGCTGCCTCAGGATATAGTTTGCGTTGAGCACCGCGTCTTGCGCAACCTGCCGCAGCCCGTCGGCGCCGTGGCTCATGATATAGGCAAGCGCGCGGGTAAACATCCCCATCTGGCCGTGGAACGCAACCATCCGGCCAAAGGTCGATGCGTGATGCTCGCCCGCTGTTTCTTCCTCGACCAGAATATATTGATCGCCGTCGCGGTCGACAAAGGGAAGCGGCGCATAGGGCGCGAGTGCGGCCGAAAACACGACTGGCCCCGAACCCGGCCCGCCGCCGCCGTGCGGGGTTGAGAAGGTTTTGTGGAGATTGATATGCATCGCGTCAACGCCGAGGTCGCCGGGGCGAACGCGCCCGACAATCGCGTTAAAATTCGCGCCGTCGCAGTAGACGAACGCACCTGCCGCGTGAACAGCATCCGAAATTTCACGAAGCTCGCGTTCAAACAGGCCGCAAGTGTTTGGATTGGTGATCATCACCGCCGCCACATCGGGGCCAAGCCGTGCCTTGAGGGCCGCAAAATCAACCCGGCCTTCGGGTGTCGCTGGAATATCCTCGACGCTATAGCCTGCAAACGCAGCGGTTGCCGGATTGGTGCCGTGTGCGCTTTCAGGGCAGAGCACGACCGAACGCGCGTCGCCGCGTGCTTCAAGCGCCGCGCGGATCGCAAGGATGCCGCACAATTCGCCGTGCGCGCCTGCTTTGGGCGACATTGCGACGGCGGGCATCCCCGTGAGTGTCTTGAGCCAGTGCGCAAGCTGATCGATCAGCGCGAGCGCACCCTGCACCGTTTCAACCGGCTGGAGCGGATGGACATCGGCAAACCCCGCCATCCGCGCAACCTTTTCATTGAGCCGCGGATTATGCTTCATCGTGCACGAACCGAGCGGAAACAGGCCAAGGTCAATCGCGTAATTCTGACGCGAAAGCCGCGTGTAATGCCGCACCGTTTCGGGTTCGGAAAGTCCGGGCAAACCTATCTCACGCTGGCGCGCCAATCCGCCAAGCCGCGATTTCACCGCAACCGGCGCATCGAAATTAACCCCGGTTGTCTGCGTCGATCCGATTTCAAAGATCAACGCTTCTTCAAGCATCAACGCGCGGTTGCCAGTATAGGTCATCGGCGCATTATCTTCGACGGCTTCGGGGCGCGTGACGCGGCCTTCGTTCAACATGCTCATGCGAGTAACTCCTCAAGCGCAGCGGCAAGCGCTTCGATATCGGCCGCGGTCGCAGTCTCAGTGACAGCGACGACCAGACTGTTTTCGAGTGCGTCAACGCCGGGGTAAAGGCGGCCAAGCGAAACGCCGCCCAATATTCCGCGGTGCGCCAATTCGCGGACAATCGGGCGTGCAGGCTTAGACAACGTAAGCGTGAATTCATTGAAAAAGCTGTCGTTGACCAACGTCACGCCCGCAACCTGCGCCAGCCGGTCGGCAGCGCAGCACGCAAGGCTGTGATTGAGCGCCGCCATTTCACGCAACCCGCGCTCGCCGAGCAATGTCATGTGAATGCTGAATGCCAACGCACACAGCCCTGAATTGGTGCAGATATTCGACGTCGCTTTTTCGCGGCGGATATGCTGCTCACGCGTTGAAAGTGTCAGCACAAATCCGCGCTTTCCCTCGGCGTCAACCGTTTCCCCGCACAGCCGGCCCGGCATCTGGCGAACGAATTTTTCCTTGCACGCAAACAGGCCAACATAAGGGCCACCGAACTGAAGACCAACGCCAATCGACTGGCCTTCGCCGACAACAATGTCCGCCCCCATTTCGCCCGGTGCTGTAATCGCGCCAAGTGCTACGGGCTCGGTGACGACTGCAATCAACAGCGCTCCGTGTGCGTGCGCCTTTGCGGCAATTGCGCTCAGGTCTGCAATCCGGCCAAGTATGTCGGGATATTGAACGACGACACAGCTTGTTGTGTCGTCGATTCCAGCCAGCAGCCGCGCCTCATCGGTGTGCGGCACCAATTCGGGCGTTGCAGTAACAAGATCATCGCCCGTAAAACGCGCCATCGTTTGCGCAACGCTAACATAATGCGGATGCAACCCTGAAGAGAGCAGTGCTTTGCCGCGCTTGGTGATCCGGCGCGCCATCACGATCGCCTCCCAGCACGCTGTCGATCCGTCATACATCGACGCATTGGCGACATCGCACCCGAGCAACCGCGCGACTTGTGTTTGAAATTCGAACAGCATCTGCAATGTGCCCTGCGCAATTTCGGGCTGATAGGGTGTGTAGGCGGTGAGGAATTCGCCGCGCTGGATCAGATGATCGACGCTTGCCGGTACGTGGTGCTTATACGCGCCGCAGCCGAGGAAAAACGGCCCCGCGCCTGCACTCATATTCTTCGCTGAAAGTGCAGCCATGTGCCGCTCAACCGCCATTTCGCTGGCATGGAACGGCAACCCTGCGATCGGCTCCGAAAGCTGGGCAGCGGCGGGCACATCGGAAAACAGATCATCAATCGACGCTGCACCGATCACGCTCAGCATCGCGCTGCGGTCAGTGCCAGTCAGGGGCAGGTAACGCATGTCATCATCCTTATACGCGGGTGAATACTAAGGCCGGGGTGACTTCGCCGTGCACCGTTTGTGTCGAGCCCATCGACTTCGCTCAGGATAAACTTCGGCCAAGTGGCCGAAGTCGAGACACGTCGATCGACTCCGATATCTCTCGACTTCGCTCGAGACGAGCGGGGTTTGATGTAAAAAAAATTCATCCCGCGTGTGCTTAGAGGCTCGATACAAACGCTTTGTAGGCGTCGGCGTCCATTAGACCGTCAAGTTCGGACGGATTGCTGAGCGTCAGTTTGAAGAACCATCCTTCGCCTTCGGGATCCGAGTTAATCAGCGACGGATCATCGCCAAGCTTGGCATTGCCGTACGTCACGGTTCCGCTCACCGGCGCATAGACATCCGACGCGGCCTTGACCGATTCGACGACCGCCGCGTCGCCGCCCTTAGCCAGCGTCATGCCGTCTGCGGGGACTTCGGCGAACACGATATCGCCGAGCTGCTCCTGCGCGTAATGGGTGATCCCAACGGTTGCCGCGCTCCCGTCAACGTCGATCCATTCGTGATCCTGAGTGAAAAAGCGGGTCATTTTGTCGCTCCTTTGCGGACATAATTGTGGGGGATGAAGGGCATGGTGGTGACGCTCAGCGGCACGCGCTTGCCGCGTACTTCGGCTTCGAGTGCAGTACCGGGCACCGCGAATTTTGTTTCAACAAAGCCCATCGCGATCGGCACACCAAGGCTGGGAGCAAAGCCACCCGACGTAATCTGGCCGACATGGGCGCTGCCCGAATAGATCTCGGCACCTTCACGCACGGGCATCTTTCCCGCAACGGCAAAGCCAACGCGTTTGGAAGGCGCGCCCTCATTGAGGTGCCTTAAGATACGTTCAGCACCGGGAAAGCCGCCTTCTACGCGGCGGCGCTTTTGAATGGCAAAGGTCAGATCACTCTGTACCGGATCAACCCGGTCATCAAGATCGTGCCCGTATAGCGGCAACCCCGCCTCCAGACGCAGCGAATCGCGTGCGCCCAGACCAATCGGTTTGACTTCGGGCTGCGCAGCGATCGCCGTGGCAAATGCCTCCACCACCTCTGCCGGAATCGAAATTTCAAAACCGTCTTCGCCGGTATAGCCCGAACGGCTGATCCATAGCGGCTCATGCCCCCACAGGAACGATCCGGCCTCCATGAAAAACAGACGGTCAACGCCGGGCACGACACGCATCAACGCGTCAACCGCTTTTGGCCCTTGAAGCGCGATGAGCGCGCGGTCTTCCATATGGTTGAGTGTGATATCGTCAGATAAGTTTTCGCGGAGGTGGCCGATATCTTCCCATTTTACAGCGCCATTGACGACGACATAAATGCCCATTGGCGTGTTGGTGATCATCAGGTCATCAAGAATTCCGCCATCTTCGGCGAGCAGCAGCGAATAGCGCATCCGCCCTTCGCCAAGCGCTGTAATGTCGCCGGGGACAAGTGCCTCAAGCCCCGCCGCGACACCATCGCCCGACAGCATCAACTGGCCCATATGGCTGACATCGAACAGCCCGGCGCTGCTCCGCGTCCAGAGATGTTCCGCGATGATACCTTCATACTGGATCGGCATGTGGTAGCCGGCAAATGCGACCATCCGCGCGCCGTGCTCACGGTGCCAGCCGTCAAGCGGAAGCGTCAGCGTTTCGGCTTCGCTTTCGAGAGCGTCATGATTGCCGAGCTCGTCACTATTGTATGGTTCGCTCACTAATTTAATCTCCATGCAGTCAGACGGCTGATGCAACACCGATTGGCGACGCATCAAACCCCCTCTGTCACGGAACCTGAGAGCTTTCGCGCAGAGACGCTCCACGCTTACACCTTCGGTGGCTCCTGCTTGCGCAGAAACGCTTTCCAGAGTGTCGCAATTGGCCATGCGGTCCATTTGCCTGAGAGATTCCGGGGCGGTTGCTCCTTCGGCGGCTCCAGTCTCCCAGAGCGCTCTCCCGCATAGTCAGCGACGCACCGTCTTTGACGAAGCGCAACAGCCGAGTCAACGCTTATGCCAATTTGCATTGCTGTGAACCGATGTGCTCCTGCGAAGGCAGGAGTCTAGGCCGTGTTGACAAAAGGGATTCCCAAACGGCGTGTTTTATGATTCAAGACTGCTTTTTGGGGAGCAGTTATGGGTCGCGGGGATTTGTCGGA
>JAYVVW010000068.1:0-5877 GCA_043786595.1 Sphingomonadales bacterium
AGCAAATCGAACAGGATCGGCTTGAGGCTATGATCGGGGCAGGCGGGGTAGCCGGGTGCGGGGCGGATGCCGCGATATTCTTCCTTGATCAGCGCTTCGTTGGTCAGTTGTTCTTTGGGCGCATAGCCCCATAATGTCTGGCGGACATGCTGGTGGAGCCGTTCGGCAAAGGCTTCGGCGAGCCGGTCAGCCAGCGCCTTGAGCAGGATATCCGAATAATCGTCATGATCGGCCTTGAACCGGGCAAGATGCGCGTCGATGCCGTGGCCCGTGGTGACGGCAAAGCCACCGATCCAGTCTCCGTCATCGTCGATAAAGTCGGCAAGGCACATGTTCGCCCGACCTTCGCGCTTCTTGATTTGCTGGCGCAGGAACGGCAATCGAGTGTGTGTTTCATCATCAAGGTGGAGGATGACATCATCGGCTTCGCGGCTGCATGGCCATAGCCCGACGACACCCTTTGCCGTCAGCCATTTTTCAGCGATGATCTGGTCGAGCATCGTCTGCGCATCGGCAAACAACCCCGTTGCGCTTTCGCCGACGACGTCATCGGCGAGGATTGCGGGATAATTGCCCGCCAACTCCCACGCGCGGAAAAACGGCGTCCAGTCGATCACTTCGCGCAGATCGGCGAGATCCCAATCGTCAAACACATGGATGCCGGGCCGTTCGGGTGGCGGCGGCTTCATCGACATATCGGCGTCAAAAGCGTTGGTGCGCGCGTCTTCGATCGGAACGAGCGGGTTTTGCCCCTTTTTGCCGCGCAGATCGCGAACATGCTGATAATCCGCCGCCGTCTGTTTCACAAAGCCGTCGCGCTGCGTATCTGAAAGCAGCGTTGATGCGACGCCCACCGCGCGGCTCGCATCAAGCACATGGATCACCGGGCCATCATAGGCGACATCGATGCGGAGTGCGGTATGCACTTTCGATGTCGTTGCGCCGCCGATCAGCAGGGGAATCGAAAAACCACCGCGCTTCATTTCCTCGGCAACGGTCACCATTTCATCAAGCGAGGGGGTGATCAGCCCCGACAGACCGATGATGTCGGCGTCATTTTCGTTCGCCGCTTCAAGGATTTTGCTCCACGGCACCATCACGCCGAGATCAATCACTTCATAGCCGTTGCACTGGAGGACGACGCCGACGATATTCTTGCCGATGTCATGAACGTCGCCCTTGACCGTCGCCATGATGATCCGCCCCTTCGCGCGCGCGCCAGGTTCCTTTGACGCTTCGATGAACGGGATCAGATGCGCGACCGCTTTCTTCATCACCCGCGCCGATTTGACGACCTGCGGCAAGAACATCTTGCCCGATCCAAACAGATCGCCGACAACGTTCATGCCGTCCATCAACGGCCCTTCGATCACTTCAATCGGGCGCGCGAACGCCTGGCGGCACTCCTCGGTATCTTCAACCACATACATGTCGATGCCCTTGACGAGCGCATGTTCGAGCCGCTTGGTCACCGGCCAGCCGCGCCATGCCTCGGCGGCTTTTTCGGTCGCCGCATCGGTGACGCGAAACTTGTCGGCAAGCGTGACAAGTCGTTCGGTCGCTTCGGGATTGCGGTTGAGGATCACATCCTCGCACGCTTCGCGCAATTCGGGGTCGATCGTATCGTAAATGTCGAGCTGGCCGGCGTTGACGATCGCCATATCAAGCCCGGCGGGGATTGCGTGATAGAGGAAGATGCTGTGCATCGCGCGGCGCACGGGTTCGTTGCCGCGAAACGAGAAGCTCAGATTCGATAGCCCGCCTGAAAAATGGACATGCGGGCAGCGCTTGCGGATTTCGGCAACGGCTTCGATAAAGTCGACCGCGTAATTATTATGCTCTTCAATCCCCGTCGCCACCGCAAAGATGTTGGGATCGAAAATAATATCTTCGGGCGGAAAGCCGATGCCCGTCAGCACTTTATACGCGCGCTCACAAATTTCGATCTTGCGCGCCTTGGTATCGGCCTGACCAACTTCGTCAAACGCCATGACGACGACAGCAGCGCCGTACGCCATGCACTTGCGCGCTTGTTCGATGAACGGCGCTTCGCCTTCCTTCATCGAGATTGAATTGACGATCGGTTTGCCGCTGACGCATTTGAGACCCGCTTCGATCACCGACCATTTCGACGAATCGATCATGAACGGCACGCGCGCAATATCGGGCTCAGCCGCGATCAATTTGAGAAAGGTCGTCATCGCGAGCGTGCCGTCGAGCAGACCTTCATCCATGTTGATGTCAATGATCTGTGCGCCGTTTTCAACCTGCTGCCGCGCGACTTCAACCGCCTTGGCATAATCGTCAGCCATGATCAGCTTCTTGAACGCGGCAGAGCCGGTAACGTTGGTGCGTTCGCCGATGTTGACGAATGTTGCGGTCGATTGTTCTGTCATACTTCCTCCTCTCCCCTTGAGGGGAGAGGGCCGGGGAGAGGGGGCTGTCCGCCTTCCCGGCCATCAAAAATGAAAACAGAGGGACTGCCCCCTCTCGCTAGCCCTCCCCTGAAAGGGAGAGGGAATTCAAGCCGCGAGCACCATCGGCTCAAGCCCCGCAAGCCGCGTCACAACGCGCGGCTTTACCACCGCGCGCGGGGCCAGGCCGTTCACCGCCCTGGCCATCGCCGCAATATGCGCGGGCGTTGATCCGCAGCAGCCGCCAAGGATGTTGACCTGACCGTCGATTGCCCATTCGCCGACGAACCCCGCCGTTTCTTCGGGCATTTCATCATATTCGCCCAGATCATTGGGAAGCCCGGCGTTGGGATAGATCATCACGAGCGTATCGGCGATATCGGAGAGGACGCGGACATGCGGGCGGAGTTGCTGCGCTCCGAACGAGCAGTTGAGCCCGATCGTCAGCGGCTTGGCATGGCGCACCGCGTGCCAGAATGCCTCAACGGTATGCCCCGAAAGATTGCGCCCCGACAAATCAGTGATCGTCATCGAAATCATCAGCGGAATGTCGCGGCCCAGATCATTCGCGGCCTCAATCACCGCCATCACCCCCGCCTTGGCGTTGAGCGTATCGAACACCGTTTCGATCAGGATGAAATCAACCCCGCCTTCGATCAACGCATCAATCTGTTCGCGGTAAACGTCCTTGAGATAGTCAAAATCAATCTCGCGAAAACCCGGATCATTGACGTCGGGCGAAAGCGACAGCGTCTTGTTGGTCGGCCCGACAGCACCTGCCACAAACCGCGCGCGACCATCGGTGGCCTGCGCTTCATCGGCCGCACGCCGCGCGATCGCAGCCGATTTCAGGTTAATTTCACGAACGAGATGTTCGGCGCCGTAATCGGCCTGGCTGATGCTGTTTGCGCTGAATGTGTTGGTTGAAACAATGTCCGATCCTGCGTTCAGGTAGGCGCGGGTGATCTCCTCGATCACGCTTGGTCGTGTCAGCGCGAGGATGTCATTATTGCCCTTCTGATCGCGACCCAGCGTGAGATGCCCCGCATAGGCGGCCTCATCAAGCTTGTAGTTCTGAATTTCGGTGCCAAACGCGCCGTCGGTCAGCAGGATGCGTTCACGCGCGGCGGCATTCAATCTTTCACGTGCGCTCATGCGGCTTGCTCCTGTGCGACACTCAAAGGCCGCAGCCCGAGCAAATGGCAGATGGCGTAAGACAATTCTGCACGGTTGAGTGTGTAGAAATGGAAATGACGCACCCCGCCCGCGTCGAGCCTGCGGCACAGTTCGGAGGCGACCGTAGCCGAAATAAGCTGGCGCGCGGGCGGATGATCATCAAGCCCTTCAAACAAGCGCCCAAGCCACGCCGGAACCGCAGTCCCTGTCATCGCAGACATTTTGACGATGCTTGCAAAATTGGTGACGGGCATGATCCCCGGCACGATTGGCGCAGCAATCCCCGCCGCAGACACAGCATCGCGGAAGCGGAAGAATGTGTCGGGCTCAAAGAAGAATTGCGTGATCGCGCGGCTCGCCCCGGCATCGATCTTGCGCTTGAGATTGTCGAGGTCGGCCTTCGCCGATGCCGCCTCGGGGTGTGTTTCAGGGTAGGCGCTGACCGAAATTTCAAACGGGTGGAGCTTCATCAGCCCTTCGACGAGTTCGGCTGCACCGGCATAGCCGTCAGGATGGGCTGCAAAGCTTGCGCCAGCAATTGGCGGATCGCCGCGCAGTGCTACGATATGGCGCACCCCGGCGTCCCAATAGGCATGGGCAATCTCGGCTATTTCGCTTTTGCTCGCCTCAACGCAGGTGAGGTGAGCGGCGGCGGGAACGGCGGTTTCGCGTGCGATCCGCGCGACGGTATTGTGCGTGCGTTCGCGCGTCGATCCGCCCGCGCCGTAGGTCACCGAAACGAAACGCGGCCCAAGCGGGGCGAGCGTTTCCATCGTTTCCCACAATTGCGCCTCCATTTTCTCGGTTTTGGGCGGGAAAAATTCAAAGCTGACGTCGGCATCGCCGCGCACATCGGCGAACAGCGGCGCACCCAGCGCACGCCGCGCATCTTCAAATTGCGCACGCGTCAGCGCAGCGGGCGGAGTGTTGGTCATGCGCAAACTACCTTGAGGTTATGACGCGTGGCGGCGCGGGGTGGCACCGTGCCGAGCCAGAGCCTGACGGTGAGCGTCTCGCCAGCAAGGCTATCGACGCGCTGATAATCAAGCCCGTAAAGTTCGAACCAGCCGCGTATCTGTTCATCCGAAAAGCCAAGCCGCGCATGGGCATCGCGGTCGCGCAGCGCCTCGATATCATGGCTGGCAAAATCAATAATCAGCAGGCGACCACCGGGTGCTAGGATACGCGACAGCTCGGCAATCGCGATTTCGGGCGCGGGCAGATAATGCAGCACCTGGTGGAGGATCACGCTGTCCGCCGCGCCGTCTGCAATCGGCAGCGCATTGATATCGCCCTGCCGCAGTTCAACGCTTGCCAGCCCCGCGTCGGCAAGCTTTGCGCGGGCAAGCCGCAGCATTTCAGGGCTACGGTCAATCCCCGTCGCCTGCGTGGCTTTGCCGCCGAACAGCGCAAGCATCCGCCCCGTCCCCGTGCCAACATCAACCAGACGCCCGAGCGGCGCATCCGCCAGCGCGCGCGCAATCGCCGCCTCGACATGCGCCTCACCAATATGGAGCGACCGCATCGCATCCCAGTGGAGCGCGTGGGCAGCAAAATAGGCCTCGGCCGCCGCCGCACGGTCGGCGCGAACCGCCGCAAGCCGCGCGGTATCGGCAACCGCCCAATGATCGCCCTCGTCACCCTCGGCCCAGCCATCGATCGCGGCAAACAGCGGCGCAACATGGGCAGGCGCACCGGGAACAAGGAATACCCAGCTTCCCTCCTTGCGCCGCGCGGCTACCCCGGCATCGCATAAGATTTTGACATGGCGCGAAACCCGCGGCTGGCTTTGCCCCAGCACCTGCGCGAGTTCACCCACCGAAAGCTCCATCGCGCGCAACAACGCCACAATCCGCAACCGCGTCGGATCGGCAAGCGCACGAAAAATGGTCAGCGGCAAGGTCATGCGAAATAACATATAAAGAATTCTTTATATGTCAATGAAAGATGTTGGGATGGGTGAGTTAACGCTCACCGTGACTCCCGCCCTTCGACTGCCTTGCAGGCGATCCCACCCACACGCACACCCACCGTCATTCCCGCGAAGGCGGGAAGGTGGATTCACAATTGAAGTGCAAGGCGTTGAGTTGAGTAGTGTGCGCAACGCGCACGCCATCAACATCGCAAGTGCGTAGGGGTATCAGTCCGCGTGCGCGGTGCGCACGCTACGCCTGCTACGAAAGGAGCTCATGGATGCTGGCGTTTCAGGCATGCTTTGCTGGAAGGCAATCAGGGCGCGGCTCGTGGCGATGCAATCACCAACGCGTAGGTTGCGGGTGAGGCACGA